>JAPPNV010000013.1 GCA_028818565.1 Rhodospirillales bacterium
CCTGGCTCAGAGAGCGGAACATCGTCGAGGTCGAGTGCATCGTGCCCGACCTCGCGGGCGTGCCGCGTGGCAAGATTCTACCGACGGACAAGTTCATCGAGGGGCTGGCAGGCGGTCAGCATCGGCTGCCCAAGAACGTGCTCGTGCACACGCTCACCGGCGACTTCCCGCCGTCCGGCGCAGTCTCCATTGACGTGAGCGACGGCGACTTCGTGCTGGAGCCGGACCCCGCGACGCTCACGCTCGTGCCCTGGTACGACGAGCCCACCGCGCAGGTGATCGCCGATTGCGTGCTGCGGGGCGGCGGCCATTCGCCCTTCTACTCCCGCCGCGTGCTCGTGAGCCTGCTGGAGCGCTTCGCCGAGCGCGGCTGGCACCCGGTCATCGCGCCGGAGATCGAGTTCTACCTGGTGGAAAAGAACACCGACCCGGACCAGCCGCTCAAGCCGCCCATCGGCGCCTCCGGCCGGCGCGAGGCCGGGCGTCAGGAGTTCGGCATCGACGCGGTCAACGAGTTCGATCCCTTCTTCGTGGACCTCTACGACTACTGCGAGGAACAGGAGCTCGACATCGACACGCTCAACCATGAGAGCGGGGCCGGGCAGGTGGAGATCAACTTCCGCCACGGCGAGGCGTTGCGGCTCGCCGACCAGGTGTTCGTCTTCAAGCGGACCGTGCGCCAGACCGCCCAGCGCCACGGCTTCTACGCGACCTTCATGGCGAAGCCGATGCAGAGCGAGCCCGGCAGCGCCATGCACGTGCACCAGTCGGTCTACGAGGGTGAGGAGCGCAGGCCCCTCTTCTCCGACGCGGACGGGGCCGAGTCGGCAGCCTTCCGCCACTACCTCGGCGGCCTGCAGCGCTTCCTGCCGCTGTTCACGCCGCTCATGGCGCCCAACGTCAACTCCTATCGCCGGCTCCGCTTCGGCGCGAGCAAACCTTTCAACGTCGGTTGGGGCTACGACAACCGCATCGCGGGACTGCGCGTGCCGGACGCGCCGCCTGCGAACCGCCGGGTCGAAAACCGTCTTCCGGGCTCGGACGCGAACCCTTACCTCGCCATCGCCGCCACATTGGCCGCCGGCTATCTCGGCGTCACTCAGGCGCTCGAACCCTCGCCGCCGGTGGAGGGCGAAGAGACCGGCGCGTTCGAGACCTTGCCGCTCGATCTCAGGACCGCACTGGAACAATTTGAGTCCTCGGACGAGGCGAGCGCCATGTTCGGGGAGAGCTTCGTCAAGGGCTTCACCGAGGTGGTGCGCGCCGAATACGACGCCTACCTGCGCGTCGTTAGCTCCTGGGAGCGCAAGTTCCTCCTGCTCGCCGTGTGATGAGCGTGACAAGCGGCGGCAGTCGCTACGCCCAGCACGACGGCGCCGCGCTCACCTGGTACGAGGCGAGCGCAAGGGCGCACCCCACATGGCCCTCACTAGAAGGCGATGTGCGCGCCGACATCTGCGTCATCGGTGGCGGCTATACGGGCCTCTCCTGCGCGCTCCACCTCGCCGAGCGCGGCTTCAGCACCCTCCTTCTCGAAGCGCGGCGCATCGGCAACGGCGCCTCCGGTCGCAACGGCGGGCAGCTCGGCAGCGGGCACCGGCGCGGTCAGTCCACCCTGGAGCGCGAGCTTGGCGAGGAGCAGGCGCGGCTCCTCTGGTCCTTGGCCGAGGAGGCGAAGGCGCTCGTGCGCGAGCGCATCGCCCGGCACGGGATCGAATGCGACCTCAAGCCCGGCATCGCCATCGCGGCCCACCGACCGCGGCACTTCCGCACGCTGGTCCGCGAAGCGGAACATCTCCGTTCCCGCTACGGCTACGAGCAGGTCGACGTGCTCGACCGTGCGGCGTTGCGTGCCGAGGTCGCGTCGGAGGACTTTCACGGCGGCCTCATGGATTGCGGCGCGGGCCACCTGCACCCCCTCGACTACGCGCGCGGCCTTGCCCGGGCGACGGCGGAGGCAGGGGTCAATATCCGGGAGGAAACTCCCGTCACCGGGCTTGCCCCCGGCTCGCCCTGCACGGTCCGGGCTGGGCCGCACACGGTCACGGCGGATGTGGTCGTGCTCGCCTGCAACGGCTATCTCGACGCGCTCGATCCCGGCTGCGGCAATCGCGTCATGCCGATCAACAACTTCATCCTGGCGACGGAACCCCTCGGCCAAAAGCGTGCCCGAGACCTGATTCCCAACGATGTCGCGGTGGTCGACACCCGCTTTGTCGTGAACTACTTCCGCCTCTCGGCGGACGGTCGGCTGCTGTTCGGCGGCGGCGAGACCACCAGCAGCCGTCTCCCTGCCGATCCCGGCCCGCTCGTGCGCCGCTGCATGCTGAACATCTTTCCCCAGCTCGCCGATGTGCGCGTCGACCATGTCTGGGGCGGCACGCTCGCCATCACACGCACCCGGATGCCGAGCATCGGCCGGCTCGACGACGGGCTCTACTATGGCCAAGGGTACTCCGGCCACGGCGTGGCGCTGGCGACTCTCGGCGGCGCGCTTATTGCCGAGGCGATTGCCGGCACGCTGGAGCGATTCGATGTCTTCGCGCGGCTGCCGCAGCCGCCTTTCCCCGGCGGACGATTCCTGCGCTGGCCCACGCTCGCGCTCGCGCTTACCTACGGCGCGCTCCGCGACCGGCTGTAAGCGCTACGGCTCTGCCGCCTGCGCCTCCCGCTCGCGGATGACCATGGCGCGCTTGTTGATGAGGCTGGCGGCGATGACGCCGATAGAGACGATCCCCACCAGCACCGTGGAGACCGCGTTGATCTCCGGCGTTACGCCCAGGCGCACCTGCGAATAGATCTTCATCGGCAGCGTCGTCGAGCCGGGACCGCTCGTGAACGACGCGATCACCAGGTCGTCGAGGGAGAGCGTGAAGGCCAGCAGCCAGCCCGCGACCAGCGCCGGGCTGATGATCGGCAGCGTGACCGCGA
>JAPPNV010000253.1 GCA_028818565.1 Rhodospirillales bacterium
TCGGGCATCCTCAACGCCCTGCTCGCCATGCTGGAGCCCGGCGACGAGGTCATCATCAGCGACCCCGCGTACGCCGGCCTCATAAACCGCATCCGCCTCGCCGGCGGCGTGCCGTGCCTGGTGCCGCTCAGGGTCGTGGAGGGCGGCTGGCGGCTTGACCTGGAGGCGCTGGCCCAGGCCGCAAGCGAGAAGACGAAGGTCGTGCTCACCATGAGCCCGTCGATGCCGAGCGGCATCGTCCACACGGCCGAGGAATGGCAGGCGATCGCCGATGTGGTCCAGCAGACCGGCGCCTGGCTCCTGCATGACGCGGCGATGGAGCGGATCCTGTTCGGGGAGGCGCCGGCCCTGCATCGGGCCCGCATTCCGGCACTCGCCGAGCGGACCGTCACTGTCGGCAGCGTTTCCAAGGAATACCGGATGATCGGCTGGCGGGTCGGTTGGATTGTCGGGCCGGCCGATATCATGAGGGACATTGGCCTCGTCAGTCTGACCAACGTGGTCTGCCAGGTCGGCATCGGCATGCCGGGGGCTGTGGCAGCGCTCACCGCAGAGGATGACGGCATCGCTGCGGCGGTTGCCGAATGGCAGGCCCGGCGGGACCTCATCCTCGTGGAGTTCTCCGACCTGCCCGTGGTCCGCCCTGCTGGCGGCTGGTCGCTGCTGATCGACACGGTTGCGCTTGGCATGAACCCGGCCGACGCGTCGCAACGCCTGTTCGAGAACGGCAAGGTCGCCGCGACGCCGATGACCGGCTGGGGCAGCGAGGACCGTGCCGGCCGCTACCTGCGCTTCGTTTTCGCCAACGAACCCTGCGCCAGGCTCGCCGGCCTGCGCGAGCGCGTCCGCGCCGCCTGGTCGCTCTGAGGCGCAGCCACTCTCCGACCCCGGCCCGCACGCACAACGGACTCGCGCCCCCCGGCGCCTGCGATATACTCCGGCCCCGGATTCAGCCTCCCGCCCCGCAATCACCGAGACGCGCCCGGCGATGAACGCGTTGGCCGACCTCATCCACGCCGTCTTCTCGATCTACATTTATCTGCTGATCGCGTCGGCGGTGTTCAGCTGGCTGGTGGCGTTCAACGTCATCAACACGAGCAACCGCTTCGTGTTCACGCTGCTGAGCTTCCTCCACCGCATCACCGAGCCGGCGCTCCGGCCGATTCGGCGGATCATCCCCAACCTCGGCGGCATCGACATATCGCCGGTCATTCTGATTCTGATCCTCTACTTCCTCCGCGATCTCATCGTGAGCAATATCGTTCCATGAGTCGCCCGAGATCGGCGCGCCCGTGCGCCCGCCGAATCGGATCGCGTCCAGCCCCAAACGAGGAACACCCATGAGCGACGCAGTCATCATCGACGGCAAGGCATTCGCGGCCGACATCCGGGCCGAGGTCGGGCGCAAGGCAGCGCTCCTGAAGGAGAGCCACGGCCTCGTGCCGGGGCTGTCGGTCGTGCTCGTGGGCGACGACCCCGCGAGCCACGTCTACGTCCGCAACAAGGGCAAGGCGACCGTCGCCGCCGGCATGGACTCGCAGGAGTACCGCCTGCCCGATAGCGCGAGCCATCAGGAGGTGCTGGAGACTGTCGAGAGGTTGAACGCCGACGACGCCGTGCACGGGATCCTGGTGCAGCTCCCGCTACCCGATCAGGTCGATTCCAACGCGATCATCAATGCCATCGATCCGGACAAGGACGTCGACGGCTTCCACACCGTCAACGTGGGCCGGCTCACCACGGGCCAGGACAGCCTAGTCCCCTGCACGCCGCTGGGGTGCCTGCTGATGCTGCGGCACTTCGTGGGCGAGCTGAAGGGCAAGCGGGCGATGATCGTGGGCCGCTCCAATATCGTCGGCAAGCCGATGGCGTCGCTGCTGCTGCGCGAGCACTGCACCGTGACCGTCGGCCATTCGCGCACCCAGGACCTGCCGGGCGAGTGCCGGCGCGCCGATATCCTCATCGCCGCCGTGGGGCGGGCCGAGATGATCCGGGGCGACTGGGTGAAGCCGGGCGCCGCGGTCATCGACGTCGGCATCAACCGCGTGCCGGCCGGCGAGAAAACCAGGCTGGTGGGCGACGTCTGCTTCGAGGAGGCGGTCGAGAACGCGGGCTGGATCACGCCGGTGCCGGGCGGCGTTGGGCCCATGACCATCGCGTGCCTGCTCAAGAACACGCTCACCGCCGCCTGCCGCCGGCACGGGATCGAAGAGCCGGAGTAACTCCGTCAACGCCGGGTGCGATAGGTGGGCTGCGCCTACCTTTCCTCCCCTGTCTTGCCCAGCCTGAGGCGCAGTGCGTTGAGCCGGATGAAGCCCTCGGCGTCGCGCTGGTCGTAGACCGAATCCGCTTCGAAGGTCGCGTGCTCCGCGCTGTAGAGGCTCACGGGCGCCTTGCGGCCCTCGACCGAGACCGAGCCCTTGTAGAGCGCGAGCCGCACGGTGCCAGTGACGCCCTTCTGGCTCTCGTCGATGGCTGCCTGCAGCATCCGGCGCTCCGGCGCGAACCAGAAACCGTTGTAGACGAGCTCGGCGTAGCGCGGCATCAACTCGTCCTTCAAGTGGGCGGCGGCCCGGTCGAGCGTCAGGCTCTCCATGGCGCGGTGGGCGGCAATCAGGATGGTGCCGCCGGGGGTCTCGTAGACGCCCCGCGACTTCATGCCGACGAAGCGGTTCTCCACCAGGTCCACCCGGCCGATGCCGTTGGCGCCCCCCAACTCGTTGAGACGGACGAGCAGCGCCGCCGGGCTGAGCGCCTCGCCGTCGACCGCCACCGCATCGCCGGCCTCGAACTCGATCTCGACGGTAGTCGGCCGGTCCGGCGCCTCCTGGGGTGAGACCGAGCGGGTGAACATGCTCTCGTCCGGCCCCACCCACGGGTCCTCCAGCGCCTTCCCCTCGTAGGAGATGTGCAGGAGGTTGGC
>JAPPNV010000460.1:0-5106 GCA_028818565.1 Rhodospirillales bacterium
GACAAGGCGAACGACAGCCGCCGGCAGTCGATGATCTTCTTCTTCTACACGAACTACGACAGCATCATCGAATGCTTCCCGGCCTGCCAAAGCGCGGATAACCCGCCGAAGTACCCGCCGGTCACCACGGGCAAGAATCTGGTCGACAAGTTCCTGATGATGACCGCCATCGGCGCCTCGGGCCAACGGGCGTCCAATCAGCCATAAGGCGCCGAACGGCGCTCCAAGAAACGACCAAGGAGCCGTTAAGGCTCAAAACCCAAGGGAGGCAAACATGATCAAACGGGCGAGACTCGCGGTGCTGGCGCTCGCTGCCCTGGCACTGGCGGTGGGAGGAATCTTCGGCCCATCGCCGGCTTCGGCCCAGGAGGACAAGTACAAGGTCTTCGTCAGCGTGGGATTCGAGGGCAACACCTGGATGGATGCGGCACAGAACCTGATCCGCGCCATGGCCAAGACCAAGGCCTTCAAGGACCGGGTGGACCTCAACATGCAATCGGCGCGGGCCGATATTCAGACCCAGATTCAGCAGGTCAACGCCATGGTTCAGGGCGATGCCGACATCATCATCCTGTGGCCCAACTCGCGCACTGCGCTAAACCGCTCGATCCGTCAGGCGTGCCAGAGGGGCATCATCGTGATGACCTTCGACGCATCGGTGACCGAGCCCTGCGCCTACCACATCGGCCTTGATCAGACCTGGGCCGGTGCGGGGCCTGCGGAATATCTGGCCGAAGAACTTGGCGGCAAGGGCAGCATCATCGTCATGGGCGGCTACCCCGGCCACTACATCGATCACGCCCGCACCGACGGCGCCATGGAGGTCTTCTCCGCATATCCCGAAATCGAGGTCCTGGTTCATGCCTACAGCAACTGGAACAACGCGCACGCCAGGCAGGAGCTGACCAAGATCGTCGCCACTCACGGGTGGGACAACATCGACGGACTGTGGACTCAGGTCGGCTGCTACATGCTCTCGCAGATCCAGGTCGAGGCCGGCCGGGCGGACCAGCTCGTGCCTTGCGCCGGTAACGGCACCAACGGCCATCGCATAGCGATCGCCGAGCCCGGCACGGTGCCGGGCGCGCTGGGCATGAAGAGCAGCTCCATGGGCTCGCCCAACTGGCTCGGTGCGTACGCTCTCAAGGTCGCCGTGGCCTATGCCGACGGCGGTGAAGAGCCGCCGCGCTTCACCCAGGTGCCAATGCCGCTGGTCGAGCCGGGCCAGGTGGTGGTGTGCACCGAGGGGACGCGCGAGGAGCTGCTGGAGCGCAACTGCAACACCTACCATCCCGATCTCGGGGTGCCGCCGAACTACTTCGTCGATGTGTGGCATCCCTGGGTGAGCGAGCTCGACCTGTTCTCAGCGCTCGAAGGCAAGGTGCCAGAAGGTCAGTAGTAAAAGGCCTAACAGGGAGGCACCCTTTACCGTGCGGGACCTGCGCAAGCGGGTCCCGCGCGGACGCCTCCGACAGGCCTGACGCGCTGCCGTGGAAGAGAGCGGGAGCGAGGCGCCTGCCGCATTCGAGGTCGTCGGACTAAGAAAGCATTTCGGCGCCACGATTGCCCTGGATGACGTGTCGCTCGCCGTCGGGTCGGGCGACGTTCACGCGTTGCTCGGCGAGAACGGCGCCGGCAAGTCCACGCTCGTCAAGATTCTCAGCGGTCTCATCCGAGCGGACGCCGGCGAAGTCCATTTGTTCGGCGAGCCCGCGCGGCTCGGCGATCCGCGCACCGCGCACCGCGCCGGTATCCAGACCGCCTATCAGGAAATCTCGCTGGTCAAGGACCTCACGGTCACGCAGAACATGCTGCTGCCGTACGAGCCCGCGTACCCGGTCGGGCAGGTGCGCCGGCGGCGATCCGAAGAGCTGGTGCGCGAATTGCTCGGGACGCTCGGCCTGGACGATATCGACCCGCGCGTGGAGGTCGCGACGCTCGATCTCTCGACCCAGCAGCGGATCGAGATTGCCCGCGCCATCTCGCGCGAGCCGAGGATCCTGCTGTTGGACGAACCGACATCGGCGCTCTCCGGCAAGGATGTCGAGTGGCTGCACGGCCAGGTCAACGCGCTGCGAGAGCGCGGCGTGACCACGGTCTTCATCTCCCATCGCATGCAGGAAGTCCGGCGCTTCTGCGACAACCTGACCGTGCTGCGCAACGGCGCCAATGTGGGGAGCTTCGCGGTTGCCGACATCTCGGAGGAGGAGGTCATCGCGCTGGTGATCGGCCGCTCGCTGGCCGCGACCTTCCCGGAGAAGCCGCCGCGCGCAACGGGGGAGGCGGCGGAGCCGGTTCTCTCGGCCGAGGGGCTTGCGGCGGGCGGCAGACTCAAGGACATGTCGTTCGAGCTGCGGCCGGGCGACGTGCTCGGCGTCGCGGGCCTCGAAGGAATGGGCCAGCGTGAGCTGTTCCTGGCGCTGTTCGGCATGATCAGGCCCACGGCCGGCACGGTTTCGGTCTACGGCAAGCCGGTCAGCCTGAAATCGCCGCGCGATGCGCTGCGCGCCGACATCGGCATCAGCCTGGTGCCGGAAGAACGCAAGACGGAGGCGCTGGCGCTTGAGATGACCGGGCGGGAGAACGTGTCGCTACCCGTCATCGAGCGGTTCAGGCGTTTCGGGGTCATCGACACGGCGGCGGAGGCCGCGGCCGTCTCTCAGGTCCTGGATCTGGTGCAGGTTGATCGCCGCGCGCTCCATACCGCCTGCAAGGTCTTCAGCGGCGGCAACCAACAAAAGCTCGCCATCGCCAAGTGGCTGCTGACCGAGAACCGCATCCTGCTCATGTACGACCCGACCCGCGGTGTCGATGTCGGCACCAAGGCCGAGATCTACGTGATGATCCGGGCATACGCGAGCGCGGGCGGCGCGGTGCTGTTCTACTCCACCGACGTGTCGGAGCTGGTCAACCTCTGCGATGAGGTGAAGGTCGTCTATGGGGGCCGCGTGGCGGCGACGCTGAGCGGCGACGCGCTCTCGGAGCCCGCCGTCATGCGTGCGGCGCTCGGTGAGGGCGGGGCGCCGTGAACGGCAGACCGCTGCTGCCGCTGCCGCGCTTCGATCGCGCCAGCCTCCCGGTGGTGAACTGGCAGCGCCAGCGCGGCCTCCTGATTTCGGTCGGCGTGTTCCTGGTGATGCTGATCATCCTGCAGCTCGTGAAGGGCGAGGGGATCAGCTACTTCGACGTGAGCTCCATCACCACGGGCGCGACGACCCTCGCGCTCGCGGCCGTGGGCGAGACCATCGTCATCCTGGCCGGCGGCTTCGATCTCTCGGCCGGCGCGGTGATCTCGCTGGTCAACGTCATGATCATCCAGTTCCTCGGCGGCGGGTCCGAGTTCTCCTCCGACGTCGCCGCGCTTTCGGGCGCCGAGTTCATCGGCGCGGCGCTGGCGCTCGCGCTTGCGGTCGGCGCGGTGATCGGAGCGATCAACGGCTTCCTGATTGCGTTTCTCGGTTTGTCGGCAATCGTCGTGACGCTCGCCACGATGTTCATTGCGCAGGGAGCGGCCCTGCTGGTGATGACCCATGCGGGCGGCGAGGCGCCCTGGGAGTTCAGCATGTTCTTCACCGGCGAGGCCATCGCCGGCGTGCTGCCCGCCCCGATCATCGTGCTCGCGGTCGTCATCGCGCTCTGGCTGGCGCTTCGCAATTCGCGGCTCGGGACCGGAATTTACGCCATCGGCAGCGACGAGAAGTCGGCGCGGGCGAGCGGCACCGACGTGCGGATGACGAAGTTCTGGACCTACACCATCGCCGGCGTCTGCTATGGGGCCGCCGGCATGTTCATGACCGCCCAGATCGGTGCCGGAGACCCGCTGATCGGCGCCAAGTTCCTGCTCAAGATCTTTGCGGCCGTGGTCATCGGCGGGACACTGATCGGCGGCGGTCGCGGCGGCTGCGTCGGCACCGTCTTCGGCGCACTGACGCTCACCATCATCCTGACGATCTTCCTCCTGCTCGGCATGCGCACCTGGTACGTGCCGTTGGCCGAGGGCGCGATCCTGATCTTCGCCGTGCTCGGCCTTTCGATGAGCCGGGACCTGCCGGTGGTGGATGTCGTGCGCGGCTGGCGGCAGGCGCTCGCTACGCGCTGGCGGTCGCCGGTCGTGCCCTCGGCCGGCCTGAAGGGCGACGGGCTTTTGCAGGACCTGCTGGGCCGAACGGCCGCACGCGGTGGCCCCGATCTGACCCGCCCGACTGCGGGCTGGTTCACCCGCAACCAGGCCACGCTCCGCTACATCTCCCCCACCTACGTCATGTTCGCCGTGATCGTGATCGCGACGGTGGTGATCTTCGGCGGGGACCTGTCGGCGCTCGAGTATCTCAACGTCCTGCTGCTGTTCACCGCCTTCCTTGCGATCCTGGGCCTGGGCCAGGGCGCGGTCATCATCTCGGGCGGGCTCGATCTCTCGGTCGCCTGGGCGGTCACCTTCCCGGCGATCGTCGTCACCACGTTTTGCTTCGGCGAGAACGGGCCGGCCTATTGGGCGGTGCCGCTGGCGCTGGCGATCGGGCTCGCGATCGGATTCCTGAACGGCATCATGATCGTGCTGTTCAGCCTCTCGCCAATCATCGTCACCCTGGCGATGGCCGGCATGCTCGAAGGCATCTCGCTCATCTTCAGCGACGGCGCGCCCATCGGCGGCTCGCCGCCGGTGCTGCGCTGGTTCGTGTCGAGCCGGCTGCTCGGCCTCGCGCCCATCGGCTGGTTCCTGATCGCGTTTGCGATCGTGGCGACGATCTTCCTCAACCGGACCGCCTTCGGGCGCAGGCTCTACACGGTGGGCAACAGCGTCACCGTGGCGCGGCTTTCGGGCGTCTGGACCGGCTCGGTCATCGTCGGCGCCTACATGCTGAGCGGCTTCTGCTCCGCGCTGGTGGGCGTCCTGCTCTCGGGCTTCAGCGGGCAGGCGTTCTTCGGCATGGGTGATCCGTTCCTGCTGCAATCCATCGCGGTGGTGGTGCTGGGCGGCACGCTGATCACCGGCGGGCGCGGCCACTTCGTCGGCATCCTGGGCGGCGCCTTGCTGTTCACGGCGCTCGGCTCGCTGCTGACAGGAACGATGCTGCCCGAGGCGGTGCGCAGTATCATCTACGGACT
>JAPPNV010000460.1:5206-31635 GCA_028818565.1 Rhodospirillales bacterium
CGCTGCTGACAGGAACGATGCTGCCCGAGGCGGTGCGCAGTATCATCTACGGACTTGTGCTGCTCGGCGCTATCGTCGCGCTCCGGGAGCGCGCGGATGGTTGACGCGCTCCGGGAGCGCGCGGATGGGTGAATCGCTCAGGGAGCGCGCAGACGCTTGAGGCCGGAGGCGCCGGCTGGCGATACCCGCAACGATGCGGTGACAGAGGGAGGCGAAATCATGGCCACGAAGAAAGACATCCAGATTTGCTTCAATCCCCATTTCGATTCGGTTTCGCTCTGGATCGGATCGTTCGGCGGCGCCGATTCGCCCTGCGACATCTCGCGCGGCGTCTTCGCCGCGCGCAAGGGAGTGCCGCGCATCCTGGAGATGATGGACCGCTACGGCATCAGGACGACCTGGGATATCACCGGCCATTCGATCGAGAGCTTTCCGAAAGAGTCGGAGATGATCGTGAAGTACGGCCACGAGCTGGGCGTGCACGGGTATACGCACGAGAACCCGCTCGCCATGTCCCGCCAGCAGGAGGCCGACGTGCTCGACAAGTGCATCGAGCTGGTGACCGACCTCTGCGGCGTGCGCCCGGTCGGCTACGTCGCGCCGTGGTGGGAGCTCAGCCCCAACACCATCGACCTGCTGCTCGAGCGCGACTTCCTCTATGACCGCAGCGTCATGGAGGACGACTACACGCCGCACTACCTGCGCAGTGGCGATAGCTGGACCAAGATCGACTACACCCAGGAGGCCAAGACCTGGATGAAGCCCTGGCAGCCGGGGGAGGCGGTCGACCTCGTCGAGTTGCCGGCCAGCTGGTACCTCGACGACGCGCCGCCGATGATGTTCGTGAAGACCTTCCCGAACAGTCACGGCTGGGTCAATCCTCGGGACGTCGAGGACATCTGGCGCGACCAGTTCGACTGGATTTACCGCCACTACGACTATGCGATTTACACCTGCGTGGTCCATCCCGACTGTGCCGGCAAGCCGCAGGTGCTGATGATGATGGAGCGGCTCTTCGACCATATGCTGGCGCACACCGGTGTGCGTATGATCACGATGCGGGAGATGGCGGAGGACTTCAAACGCCGGCATCCCTTCAACGGCACGACCGAAGGCGCGCCGGCGGCAGAATAGACCGAGGACGAGGGCCACGCCGCCACCGCCGGCAGCCTGCGGGACCTGCGGCGGTGGCGGAAGGCCCGAAGCGCAGCGAAAGGAGCTCCCATGTCGACCGGAACCCTCGCGGAAATACCGCTCATCGACCTCAGCCCCTATTTCGCGGGCGACCCCACCGAGAAGCGCCGGGTCGCGGACGAGATCAGCCGGGCATGCGAACGCATGGGCTTCTTCATGGTCTCGGGCCACGGGGTGGACCCGGCGCTTGTCGATCGCGCGCGTCGTGAGTCCGTGGCGTTCTTCGGCTTGCCGATGAAGGAGAAGCTCGCCATCAGGAAGCCGGAGGGCGATCTGGCGGTCCGGGGCTACGAGCCGGTGGGCACGGAGCACCTCGCGGCGACGATCGGAGTGGAGGCGCCGCCCGACCTGAAGGAATCGATCTCGTTCGGGCCGATTGACGTGCCGGACCATCCGTCCTGCCACACCGAGGCGGCCGCGCCCTGCTACGCGCCCAATATCTATCCGCAGCAGCCGTCGGGGCTCCGCCAGACCATCGAGGACTACATCCGGGCCCTGGACCTGCTGGGCTGGCACCTGCACCGGCTCGCGGCCATCGCCTTCGATCTGCCGGAGGACCACTTCGACGCCACGCTCGAAAGGGGGTTCAGCATCCTCCGCGTGCTGAACTATCCGGAGCAGAAAAATGCGCCCAAGGAGGGGCAGTTTCGCGCCGGCGAACACTCGGATTACGACAACCTCACCATATGCCTGATCGAGGACAAGCCGGGCGGCCTACAGGCGCGCGGCCCGGACGGCACCTGGGTGAACGTGCCGGCCATTCCCGGCTCGTTCGTGGTCAACATCGGCGACTTCCTGATGCGCTGGACCAACGACCGCTGGAAATCCACACGGCATCGTGTGCTCAACCCGCCGCACGCGTCCGGGGACCGCCTCTCCTTCTGCCACTTCATCGAGCCCAACTACGACGCGCTGATCGAGTGTCTGCCGACCTGCCACAGCCAGGAGCAGCCGGCGAAGTACCCGCCGATCACGGCCGGCGACTACATGCTCGAGAAGTTCTCCAGCCAGGAGAGCGGCCGTGAGTGGGACGACGATGACAGCGAGAAGTTCGGTACCGGAGACACCGAGACGCGCTTCGTTCAGTAACTGCGACGAGATCTCCACTTCAGAGTGCGTCCGTCCATGGCGGACGCACGACAGGCGGCGGGCCGTGAGCGACAAATGAGAGAGCGTTTCCGTGTCAAACGGAAACGCGCTAATCGTCCACGGCCTCGCGCATCCATTGCTGGAGCGCACGGATGGAGTGTTCGGAATTGAGCCCGCCGGCCGGATCGACCACCAAGGGTCCGGGGCGGTAGCCGCGGCTCTTCAGCCCCTTCGCTACGCTTTCCACCAGCCGGAGATCCTCTGCGACCGTGGTCTGCCGGTCCTGGGCCGCCAGCTCCCTGATCACCGCACTCTCGGCCCCGCCGGGGGTGTACCAGCCGCGCCAGACGGTGCAGGTGTCCACGTCGTGCGCGCGCCAGTGGTAGGTGTTCAGCACGTTGCCGGGATAGACCTGGAACGAGAACATCGGCCAGAGAAAGAACGAGCGGTACTCGCCGGCGTGCGGGACCGACAGGTCGATCGGGTAAGACATCTGTTCCAGGTCCTGGCACTCGGTCGTGTGGCGCAGGACGTAGCCCTGTTCCGATGGCCGGATGTCGTAGGTCTCGGGCCGGATCACGCCGGTCGCGAAGGTCGGATGGCGCAGCACGCAGTGGTAGCACTCGGAATAGTTCTCGACCGAAGTCTTCCAGTTGCACCTCTCCGGGACCTCGATCCATTCCAGCGGCGCCAGCGCCCCGATGTCGGGCACGTACTGGGCAAGCTCCTCCCGCACGCCGGGATACCACGCGTCCATCGGCGCGGCGTCGTCATCGAGGTTGACGAAGACGAAGCCGTGGAGGGATTCGCTGCGCACTGCCGAGAGGCGGATCGACGCGGTGTCGAAACCGGGAACCGATGTCACGTTCGGCCCGCTGCAGAACGCGCCGGTCAGCTCGTAGGACCAGGCGTGGTAGGGGCAGACGATGGCACGGGTCGTGCCGGTGCCCTCAACCAACCGATGCGCGCGGTGCTGGCACACGTTGTAGAAAGTGCGCAGGGTGCCGTCCTGCCCGCGGACGCAGAACAGGCTCTCGCCCGCAATCTCGAACGTGACGTAGTCTCCCGGATTGCGCACCTGACTCTCGTGCGCTGCGAATTGCCAGGTGCGGGAGAGCAGGCCCTGACGTTCCTTCTCGAAGATGGCCGGATCGGTGTAATAGCGGGCGGCGAGCGAACGGACGGGCGCTGGCGGGTCTTGACCGGTCATCCCCGTCGATCCTTATCCCTGAAGGAGATGCGGAGCATGCTGTGCAGGCCACGATAAGCGAAACGGCCATTCATCGCCCAGTGGAATGTCCATGCGATGCAGTTGGTTGAGGGGGTGACCGGCAAATGAGCCGCGTGATGAAGGCAATGGTGCTGACCGGCCACGGTGGCCTCGACAAGTACGCGTGGCATGAGGACTGGCCCGTGCCGGAGCCGGGACCGATGGAGGCGCTGATCAAGGTGGGCGCCTGCGGGCTGAACAACACCGACGTCAACACCCGCACGGGCTGGTACTCCAAGACAGTGACGGAAGCGACCACCGGCGCTGCCCACGACGAGGTGGATCGCAGCGACCCCACCTGGGGCGGTCGGCCCATCGGCTTTCCCCGTATCCAGGGCGCAGACGCGGTGGGCGAGGTGGTCGCCGTGGGCACCGGCGCCGATCCAGGGCTGACCGGCAAACGGGTCATGGTCGACGGTTGGCAGCGCGACTGGTCCGAGCCCGAGAACATGGACAAGGCTGCCTATTTCGGATCGGAGGTCGACGGCGGCTTCGCCGAATACACCACCTGCGACGTGCGCAGCATGGCGGTCGTCGATTCGGAGCTGACGGATGCCGAGCTCGCCACCTTCTCCTGCTCCTACACCACCGCCGAAGGCATGCTGAATCGCGCCAATGCGGGGGCGGATGACACTGTGCTCGTCCCCGGTGCCTCGGGCGGCGTGGGCGGCGCGCTGATCCAGCTGGCCAAGCGCCGCGGCGCGCGGGCAATCGCGATGGCCGCCGAAGCCAAGCACGCCGATGTAGCCAGGCTCGGCCCCGATCGAATCCTGCCGCGCGCGCCGGAGAACCTGCGTGAGGCTTTGCACGGCGAACGGGTCACGGTGGTCGCCGACATCGTGGGCGGGCCCCTGTGGCCGACGCTGATCGACATCCTCGCGCGTGGCGGGCGCTACACCTGCTCCGGCGCCATCGCCGGGCCCATCGTCACGCTGGACCTCCGCACCTTCTATCTGCGCGACCTCACCTTCACCGGCTCGACGGTCGTGCCGAGCCACGTCTTCCGGGATGTGGTCGGCTACATCGAGCGGGGCGAGATCGAGCCCGTGCTGGCCGCGACCTATCCGCTGCGCGATCTGTGTGCCGCTCAGCAGGCGTTCATCGACAAGCGTCACGTCGGCAACATCGTGGTCGTGCCATGACCGTCACCGGTTTCCGCAGGACGACGCTCGCGTTCGCACTCGGTGTGCTTCTCTTTGCCTCGGCCGGCCGGGCGGAGAGCGGCCCGCTCGAGCCTCTGACGATCGAGACGGACGCGAAGGTTCACGCGATCGAGGTCGAGGTCGCGCGCACGCCGGAAGAGCGCGGCATCGGCCTCATGCACCGCACCGAGCTTGCGCCCGACCGCGGCATGCTCTTCGACTTCGGAGCCACGCGGCCGGTCGCGATGTGGATGAAGAACACGCTGATTCCCCTGGACATGTTCTTCGCCGACCAAAGCGGCCTAATCGTCACCATCGCCGAGTACACCACGCCGCTCTCCGAGAAGCGGATACGCTCCGGCCAGCCGGCCCGCTTCGTGCTCGAAATGATCGGTGGCAGCGCCCAGCGCCTGGGCATCGCGCCCGGCGACCGCCTGCGCCACGCGCTGATCGAGCAGCCGTGAGCGCGGCAAGCCTCAAGACCGAGGTGCTGGTGCAGGCGGGCTTCCGCTATTGCCAGCAAGCGCTGCTGTTTGCTGCGCTCAGGCGGCGCGGCGACGCCGACGCGGGCGCGCTCTTGGTCAAGGTCAGCCGACTCGACGGCACGGCGGCGGTCTTCGCCCGGACCCAATCGCTCGACGGCGACCTCGCCTGGCGCCGCGCCACCGGCGAGGGCTGGATTCCGGAGGAGGAGGCCGAGGCCCGGCTCGCGCGGGAGATCGACTTCGATCCGGACGTCTGGATCGTCGAGGTCGAAGACCCCGAGGGCCGCAACCCCTTCGCGACTCTGACCGGCTGAACGGTTCACCCAAGTTGCTCACCGCGCTCGCGGTCCTATTCCGCGTCCCACCTTGGCATGCCTGAGTTTCATGCGGGATTCGCCGGGATTAGCCGGGATTAAGTGGGATAAGTGGGATTCCCTGGGATGAGTGGGATTCCCTGGGATAAGCGGGATTAGGTGGGATGAGTGGGATTCCCCGAGACAAGCGGCGGCAACGGCGTGGGGTGCGGGCGGTTCGCTCGTAGGCAGCATGGCGCGATCCTGGCGCAGGCGCCGCGCCCCGTGCACCGAACCATGGTGCGGGTCAACCCGAACGCAGGTAGCGCACCGCCATGTCGCGCTCGAAGAGGTAGAGCAGGGTGCGCAGCGCCCGGCCGCGCTCCGATTCCAGCTCGGGATCGCGCTCCAGCACGAGACGCACGTCGTCGCGCGCGACCGCAAGCAGCTCTTCGTGGACGGCAAGGTCGGCGAGGTGGAAGGCCGGCATGCCGCTCTGGCGCGTGCCCAGCAGCTCGCCCGCGCCCCTGAGGCGCAGGTCTTCCTCGGCGATGCGGAAGCCGTCGTCGGTCTCGCGCAGGATATTGAGCCGCGACCGTGCGGTCTCGCCGAGCGGCGCGGCGTAGAGCAGCAGGCAGGTACCCGGCTTCGCCCCGCGCCCGACCCGGCCGCGCAGCTGGTGAAGCTGGGCGAGGCCGAAGCGCTCCGCGTGCTCGACGATCATGATGGTGGCCGCGGCCACGTCGACGCCGACCTCGACCACCGTCGTCGCCACCAGGATGTCCGCGCCGTCGCCGGCGAAGGCGGCCATGGCCGCGTCCTTCTCCAGCCCCTTCATCTGGCCGTGAATCAGCGCGACGCGGGCGCCGAAGGCTTCCGCAAGCGTGGCGTGGCGGTCGGTCGCGGCGGCGAGGTCCACGACCTCCGACTCCTCCACCAGCGGGCAGACCCAGTAGACCTTGGCGCCGGCGGCGAGCGCGCGGCGCACGGCGGCGACGACCTCCTCCAGCCGGTCCAGCGGCATGGCGCGGGTCGCGACGGCGGCGCGCCCCGGCAGCCGCCCTTCGATGCGGGAGACGTCCATGTCGCCGTACGCGGTCAGCACGAGCGAGCGGGGGATCGGAGTCGCGGTCATCACCAGCAGGTCCGCCGCCGGCCCCTTGCGGGCGAGCAGCATGCGCTGGTGCACGCCGAAGCGGTGCTGCTCGTCGACCACGGCGAGCGCGAGGTCCTTGAAGTCGACGCCCTTCTGGAACAGCGCATGGGTGCCGACCAGGATATCGACTTCGCCGGCGGCCAGCGCCGCCAGGGTCCGCTCGCGGGCGCGGCCTTTCTCCCGCCCCGTGAGCAGGGCGAGGGAGACCCCGCTGTCCGCCAGCAGCGTGCCCAGCGTCTCCGCGTGCTGGTTCGCCAGCAGCTCGGTCGGCACCATCAGCGCGGCCTGCGCGCCGGCCTCGACCGCGACCAGCATGGCGAGCAACGCGACCACGGTCTTGCCGCTGCCGACATCGCCCTGCAGCAGGCGGAGCATGCGGCGTTCCTTCGCGAGGTCCTCGGCGATTTCGGCGGCGGCGGTCTGCTGACTCTCGGTCAGACGGAAGGGGAGCGTGGCCTCCAACGCGCGGCGGAGCCTTCCGTCGCCTGCGATGGAACGGCCGCGCCCGCCTCTGGCGGAGCGGCGGACCAGCGCCAGCGCCATCTGGTTCGCCAGCAGCTCGTCATAGGCGAGGCGGGAGCGGGCAGGGGTGTCCGCTTCGAGGTCGGCGGGGCTCTCGGGCGCGTGCGCGGCCGTGAGCGCCTGGCTCCAGGTCTGCCAGTGGCGGGCCTCCACCAGGCGGGGCTCGATCCATTCGGCGAGCACGGGCGCCCGTGCCAGCGCGGCGCGCACCGCGCGCGTCATCGGCTTCAGCGTGACCCCGGCCGTTAGTGGATAGATGGGCTCGACCGTCTGCACGCTCTCGCGCTGATCCAGCGGCGCGATGTGGTCGGGATGCGCCATCTGGATTTCGCTGCCGTAGTGCTCGACACGGCCGCTCACCACCCGCACCGATCCTTCGGGCAGCCGTTGCCGCAACCAGTCGCCCTTCGCGTGGAAGAAGACCAGCGTGAGGGTTCCCGTCTCGTCCGAGCAGTAGACCTTGGCGGGGCGTCGCCGGTCCGGCGAGGGCTGGTGGCGATCGACGCGCACGGTCAGCGTCGCCGTGGTGCCGGCCTCGGCCTCGGCGACCTTGGGCGCATGTCGCCGGTCGATCAGGCCGGAGGGCAAATGCCAGAGCAGATGCACCACCAGTGGGCCGGCCAGGCGCTCGTAGGCCGAAGCGGTGCGGGCGCCGACTCCCGGCAGCACCGTCGCCGGCGCGAACAGCGGGTTGAGAATTGCCGGGCGCATGGTTTCCGAACCCTATCCGGGCAGTATGCGAGCGCCAACCGGGCGGCTAAGGTGCATCGAACGATTCGAGCGGCGGAGGCTCCCATGACAGGCGAAGACGCCCACCAGGCCACGTGCGGATGCGGTGAGCTCCGGGTGACGACGATCGGCGAGCCGGACCTCGTCGTCGCCTGCAGCTGCATCGCCTGCCAGCGCCGCACAGGCAGTCCTTTCGGCGTTGGCGCGTATTTCCGCAAGGAGACGGTCTCGGCAGACGGCGAGGCGGGGGTCTACGCGCGGGTGGCGGACTCGGGCCTGACCGTCTCGATCAACTTCTGCCCTTCGTGCGGCACGAGCGTCTACTGGTTCGCCGAGCTTCGCCCCGATCACTATGGCGTCGCGGTGGGCTGCTTCGCCGAGCCGGAGTTCGTCGAGCCCGGCCGCGTGGTCTGGAGCGAAAGCAAGCATCCGTGGGTCCGCTTTCCCGAGGGCTTGCCCGAGTTCGACAAGGGCTCGCCGCCGCCGAAGCCGAACGAGGCCTGAGCCGTCCCGCCCGGGAGTCGTGTCGTGACGCGCGCGACCATCGACGTGGCAGAGAGCGCCGATCTCGTCGGGCGGGAGCTGCTCGCGATCAAGCCCGGCGAGAACGTGGCGATCGTCATCGACGATCACAGCGCGATGGAAATGGTCCATGCGCTCGCCGCCGTCGCGGGCAGCGTTGGCGCCGAGTGCGCCATCCTGCACCAGCCCTCACGCCCGCCGGAACGAAAGAACGAGCTCAGCCCGATGATCGAGGCCGCGTTCGAGAGGACGGACGTGCTGATCAGCCTGACCGGCTCCGGCGGCGCGCCGGCCTATGCCGCCTCCGTCAAGGACCTGCTGAAGGCGAAACGGATCCGCACCATGTCAATGGTGATGCGCGGCCTCGATAATTTCATTAGCGGCGGCGCGCTGGCCGACTATCAAGCGCTCTACGCCGAAGGCCAAAGGCTTGCGGCGCTCTGGGCGGCCGGCCGCACCATGCACATCACGACGGAAGCCGGCACCGACATCGCGGCCCCGATCGGGTCGGACACGGTGGTCATAGAGTGCGGCTACGCGACCGAACCGGGGAAGAACGCGGCCTTTTCCGACGGGGAGGTGTCCTCCCGTCCGCTCGAAGGCGAGGCGGCGGGAACGATCGTGATCGACGGGCCCGGCACGGGCATCGCCCGGCCGGCAACCCCTATCCGGGTCGAGGTGCGGGGCGGCAGGGCCGTGAGCGTGACGGGGGAGGGTCCGGAGGCCGAGCATCTCCGCCACATCCTGGAGACGGTGCCCGATGCCGACAACATCGCGGAGTTCGGAATCGGCCTGAACGGCGCGTGCCTGCGCAACGGCAGCTTCCAGGAAGAGAAGAAGGCGCGCGGCAACGTTCATATCGCGTTTGGCGACAACATCTATTACGGCGACACGGTGCGCTGCCCCGTTCATCTCGACATGGTCATCTATCGCCCCACGGTCCGCCTCGACGATCGCGTGTTGGTGGAGGATGGTATCGTCCGTCTCGATCCCTGAGTCTGGCGCCTAGTCCGGGCTTCTAGGGGGAGTCACGTGATGGACCTGATCCTGCGCGGTGGCACGGTCGTGACGGCCGCCCAGACCTACGACGCCGACATCGGCATCGAGGGCGGCAGGATCGTACGCATCGGCTTCGACCTCGGCCCGGCGCGGCGGGAGATCGACGTTTCCGGTCTCTACCTGCTGCCCGGCGCCGTCGACGTGCACACCCACGTCGACGTGGAGTTTCAGGGCCTGCAATCGGTCGAGGATTTTCATAGCGGCACCGTCGCCGCAGCCTGCGGCGGTGTCACCACGCTCATCGACTACGCGTTGCCCGGTCCCGGCCAGTCGCCGCTGGAGACGATTCAAGCCTGGCATGCCAAAGCCCGCGACAAGGCCGTCATCGACTACGGCTTTCACGTCGCCGTCTTCGAGCCCGACGACACCGCCATCCAGCAGATCCCCGACGTCATCGCCGAGGGCCATACGAGCTTCAAGATCTTCATGATGGGGACGTTCGAGCAGTACATCGACGGCTTCATGCAAATGATGGCGCAAGTCGGCCGCCACGGCGGGCTGGTCAACCTCCACGTCGAGGACGCCTGCTGCCTCGAATACCTGGCGCGGCGCTTCAACGCCGACGGCAAGTACGGCGCCGCCTATTTCGCCGACTCGCGGCCGCGCGCCGCGGAAGGCATCGCCACCATGCGGGGCATCGGCATGGCGCAACTCGCGGAGGTGCCGGCCTATCTGGTGCATCTCTCGTGCGAGGAGAGCCTGGAGAGCCTCGACCGTGCGCGCGGCAAGGGCCAGACGGTCTTCGGCGAGACCCGGCCCTGCTACCTGCACTTCTCGCGCGCGCGGATGGAGGAAGAGGACGGCATTCTCTACGCCGGCTGGCCGCCCCTCAGGGAGGCGGATCAGATGGAAATCCTGTGGCAGGGACTGGAGAGCGGGGTCCTGCAGACCGTCGCCACCGACCACGACGGCTGGTCCTTCCAGCAGAAGAAGTCGTTCGACAGGGTCGATGAGATTCTGGCCGGCATGGCCGGGCTGGAGACCATGGTGCCGCTGCTCTATTCGCAAGGCGTGCTGAAGAACCGTCTCAGCCTCAACCGCATGGTCGAGGTCACGGCGGCCAATCCCGCGCGGCTCTTCGGCCTCTACCCCCGCAAGGGCACGATCCAGATCGGCGCCGATGCCGACATCGTGGCGTTCGACCCCAAGGCCGGAAAGACCATCCGCGCGGACGACATGCACTCGGCGGCCGACTGGGACCCCTTCGAGGGCTGGGAGGTGGAGGGCTGGCCGCGCATGACGCTCTCGCGCGGCGATGTCGTGGTCGACCGCGGCAGGGTGCTGGCCCGACCGGGTCAAGGTCGGCTGCTCAAGCGGGACCGCTTCTCGGAGACCGTCGCCCGCCTCTGACAACCGCGACCGATCTAGAACGGCACGCCGACGGCCTTGCACAGATAGCCGGTGAATTCGGCGCCGGCGCGCGCGATCCCTGCGAAGCGGTCGAGGAAGTCGGGTCGGACCGCCTCGGCTTCCTCGACGTCGGCGATCACGACGAAGTCCTTGCGCTTGAGGTCTTCGATCAGGGGATGCTCGGGGTCGTAGCCGCGCGGCGGGCGCTTGAGCGATTCGCCCGCAAGCCGGAAGGCCCGGCAGAAATCGCCGCCAGTGGTGATGCGCCTCCACTCGTCCGGCTCCTCGATGATGGCATCGCGGATCTTGCCGAGCGTGGGGCTGTCCGGGTGCCAGACGCCGCAGCCGGCGAAGCACATTCCGGGCTCCAGGTGCAGATAGAAGCCGGGCGCGTGGGCATCCCTGCCGGCGGCGTGGCGAAAGTGCGCGCCGACGTTGGTCTTGTAAGGCGTCTTGTCCTTCGAGAACCGCGTGTCCCGGTAGATGCGGAAGAGCGAGCCGCCGTTCGCCCGTGGATCGGCGCGAAAGTGCGGGCTGATCTCCGCCAGCGGCTCGGCGAAGGCCTGGATGAAGTCGAGCATGGGGTCGCGCACCTCGGCCCGGTAGCGCGCCTTGTTGGCCTCGAACCACGGCCGCTCGTTGTTGTCCTTGAGCTCGCGCAGGAAGTCGAAGAGCGCGGGTGTGATCGGTTGTGCGGTCATGGCGTCCTTTCCGGGCGGCGGTGCATGGCGCGTCACCATCGTACAGCGGTGGCGGCATCCAAAGAACCGTGCCGCCGTGGTAGAGTGGGGCCGGCTGATCCCCACAACGACAGAGATTTCCGATGGCCCTCGCCGAAGCGACCGCCCCGCAGCCCGAACCCGCGCCGAGCGAGCCGATCGCGCGCACGCTTGCGCGCTTTGCCCGTGAACTCACGCTCGACGATGTGCCCGAGGCCGTGGTCGAGCGCGCCAAGCTGCACATCCTCGACGCGGTGGGCATCGGCCTTGCGGCCTCGCGCTACGATTTCAGCCACAAGACGCTGACCGCCATCCATGGCCTCGCCGGCGACGGTGCTTACCCGGTCATCGGGATGCCGGCGCGGCTGCCGCTGCGCGATGCCGCGCAGATGAACGGCTTTCTCATCCATGGCCTCGACTACGACGACACCCACGTCGGCGGCGTGATTCATGCCACGACGAGCGCGGTGCCGACGGTCTTGGCCGCCGGCCAGCGGCACGGCGCCTCGGGGCGTGAGATGCTGGAAGCCTATCTCGTGGCCATCGAGGGGGCGGCCCGGATCGCGGCTGCCGCGCAAGGCGGCTTCCATCGCCTGGGCTTCCATCCCACCGGCATGGTCGGCGTGTTCGGTGCGGCGCTGGCGGCAGGCCGGCTCGCCGGCATGACCGAGGCCCAGCTCGCCCACGCCCAGGGCATCGCGCTCAGCATGGCCTCCGGCAGCCTGCAGTTCCTGGACGACGGCGCCTGGACCAAGCGGATGCACCCGGGCTGGGCGGCGGTCGCCGGGATCAGCGCCGCGGCCCTCGCCCAGCAGGGTTTTCAAGGGCCGGCCGAGCCCTACGAGGGACGCTTCGGCCTCTATGCGCTCTACGGCGCCCACGACGCGAACGTTGACTGGGCGATGTGCACCGCCGGCCTCGGCGAGGACTGGGAGATGCTGCGCATCGGCATCAAGCCCTACCCGGCTTGCCACTTGGTCCATGCAGTGGGGGACGCGGCACAGGCGCTGCGCGACGAGCACGGGCTCGCGCCTGCGGATGTCGAGAGCGTGGACGCGCTGATCGGCGAGGGTTGCGTCAGCGTCGTATGCGAGCCCGAGGCCGCCAAGCGCCGCCCGGCGAGCGCCTACGAGGCTCAGTTCAGCGCCCACTACATGATCGCGAGCGTGCTCGCTCGCGGGCGCTTCACCCTCGCCGAGCTCGAGCCCGAGGCCTACACCGACCCGGCGGTGCTCGCGCTCTGCGACAGGATCAGCTACCGCGTCGACCCGGACTCGGCATTCCCGACCTACTACTCGGGCGAGGTGGCGATCCGCACCACCGATGGCCGCACGCTGCGACACCGCGAGCAGGTCAACCGCGGCGCCGACACCCGCCCGCTCTCCGCCGACGAGATCGTCGCCAAGTACCGCGACAACGCGGCGATGACGCTGGCGCCCGACCGGGCCGAGCGGGCGCTGGACACGGTGATGGCGCTCGATCAGGGCTCGACGCCGGCGGAGGTCGCGGCACTGCTCAGCCTCGCTTGACGGGGCAAGCCTGCGGCCCTTCCGGCATGACTGCGCGAATCGCCATACCTGCGGACGGAATTGCCGCTTTCTGCGAGCGCTGGCAGGTGACGGAATTGGCGCTGTTCGGCTCAGTCCTTCGCGATGACTTCGGGCCGGAGAGCGACATCGACGTGCTGGTCTCGTTCGACGCGCGCGCGCGGCACACGCTCTTCGACATGGTGGAGATGGAGGAAGAGCTGAAGGCAATCCTCGGCCGTGAAGTCGATCTCGTCAGCCGGCGCGGCATTGAGCGGAGCAGCAATCACCTGCGTCGAGAGGCAATCTTGGGATCCGTCGAAATAATCCATGAATCGTGACGCCATACACCTGGTCGACATCGTCAAGTCCGCGCACAGGATTCGGGACTACGTTTCGGGAACTTCTCGCCTAGACTTTCTGGAGAATACTCAGCTCCAGGATTCTGTTATCCGCCGTCTCGAAATCATCGGAGAGGCCGCAGGACGGGTCTCGCCGGAATTTCGTGACGAGAACCCAGGCATTCCGTGGTCCAAAATGAAAGGAATGCGGAACTGGATGATCCATCGGTACGACGACATTGACATGGATGTCGTGTGGGAGACGGTGGAGCGGGATATCCCCGGCCTTATCGGGCAACTTGAAAGCCTGCTCTCAGATCAGCAGTCGTAGTTGCTGTGACCGACGCTAAGCCTCGCGGGCCCGGTGGATCGTGCCGTCGGCTTCCAAGGCCTCGATCTCGTCGGGGTCGTAGCCGAGTTCCGCGAGGATCGCGGCGGTGTCGGCGCCGAGCGCCGGCGCCGCGCGGCGCGGCATGACGGCGCCGTCCACAGTAATCGGCTGGCGCACCAGGCGCATCGTGCCCCGCTCGGGATGCGCGACTTCCTGCACCATACGCCGGTGCTCGGCGAAATCGCTCGCAAGCGCGCCGGCCACGTCATTGACGGGCGCACAGGGGAGGACACCCGCCAGCTTCTCCAGCCACGCTTCGGTCGTGCGCGTCAGGAACACCGCCTCCAGCCGCCGCACGACCTCGTCCCGGTTCTCGTAGCGCGCGGCGAAATCCCGCATCAGGGGATCGTCGATCCACTCCAGCCGCTCCATGGCCCGGCAGAGCGCGGGCCAGAAGTTCGCCTTGTTGGCCATCACGAAGAGCCAGCCGTCGGCGGTGCGGTAGAGCTCGCTCGGCACCAGCGAGGGGTGGCCCGAACGCGCCACCCGCTTGGGCTCGAAGCCTTCGTTGAGGTGCCAGGTCGCCGGGTAGCTCAGGTTGTTCATCGCCACGTCGTAGAGGGGAGTGTCGATGTCCATGCCCTGGCCCGATGCGCGCGCCCGCATGACGCCGGAAACCAGAGCCAGCGCCGCGGTCAGCCCGCCCATGAAATCGACGATGGATAGGCCGAAGCGAGTCGGCACGCTGTCCGGCTCCCCGGTCATGGAGAGGTAGCCGGCCTCGGCCTGCATCACGTAGTCGAGGCCGGGCCAGGCGGCGCGCTCGTTGTCGCGGCCGTAGGCCGAGAGGTGCACGCAGACCAGGCGCGGGTTGACCGCGCCGAGGCTCGCATAATCGAGCCCGAGCGTGCCTGGCAGGTCGCCCCGCAGGTTGTTGATCAGGGCGTCGGCGCGGCTTGCCAGCCGCTCCAGAATCTCCCGGCCGCGCGGCCTTTTCAGGTCCAGCGCAAGGCCGCGCTTGTTGCAGCTGAAGGTCTGGAAGAAGAGGCTGTCGCCGTCCTCGGCGTAAGGCAGGACGTGGCGCCCCATCTCGCCGCCGGCCTTGTGGTTCTCGATCTTGATGACCTCGGCGCCGAGGTCGGCGAGGTACATGGTGCCGAATGGCGCTGCGCCGTACTGCTCGATGGAGACGACGGTGAGCCCCTCGAGCGGCCGGATCGGGACCGCCGGCGGCCCGGCGGCAGCGTCGTCGCTCACGCCGGGTGTCGCTCGATCAGCTGGCGCGCGATGATCAGCCGCTGGATCTCGTTGGTGCCCTCGCCGATGCAGAGCAGCGGGGCATCGCGGTACATCCGCTCGATGGGGAACTCCTTGGAATAGCCGTAGCCGCCGTGGATGCGCATGGCCTCGATGCTGTTCTCCAGCGCCGCCTCCGTTGCGAAGAGCTTGGCGATGCCGGCCTCCATGTCGCAGCGCTGGCCGGTTTCGTAGGCGAGCGCCGCGCGCTCGGTCAGCAGCCGTGCGGCCTCGGTGCGGGTCACCATGTCGGCGAGCTTGATCTGGATCGACTGATGCTGGCAGATCGGCTTGCCGAAGGTCTTGCGCTCCTGGCTGTAGCGCACCGCCTCGTCGAGGCAGGACTGGGCGACGCCGACGCCGCGCGCGGCCACGTTGATTCGGCCCAATTCCAGGCCGCTCAGCGCGTGCTGCAGGCCCTTGCCCTCGACCCCGCCGATGAGCTTGTCGGCATCGACCCGATAGTCTTCGAAGGCGAGCTCGGCCGTGTCGATCCCGCGATAACCGAGTTTTTCGAGCTTGCGGCTGACCCGAAAGCCCTCGCCCTTTTCGGCGAGGAACAGGCTCATGCCCTTGTGGCGGGGCTCGGCGTCGGGGTCGGTCTTGACCAGGAGCGCGAGGCAGGAGCCGTGAATGCTGTTGGTGATCCAGGTCTTGGCGCCGTTGATCACGTAGGCATTGTTGCCCTCGCGCTTGGCCGTGGTGCGAATCGCCTGCAGGTCGGTGCCGCAGTCGGGCTCGGTGAGCGCGAGCCCGCCCCGCAGCTCGCCGCTGGCGAAGCGGGGCAGGTAGGAGTCTCGCTGCTCGTCGGTGCCGAAGCGCTCGACGGCGGCGGCCATGATGAGGTGGGAGTTAATGAGGCCGCTCACCGACATCCAGGCGTGGGAGAGCCGCTCGATGATCTTGGCGTAGGTGGTGATCGGCAGGCCCAGGCCGCCATAGTCTTCGGAGATGGTGGCGCCGAAGAGCCCCATCTCCTTCATCTTCTCGACGATGTCCTCCGGGTAGATGTCGTCATGCTCGAGCGCGGCGACGTGAGGGCGGACGTCGCGGTCCAGGAATCGCTCGATTCCGTCGAGAATCAGCGCTTCCTGCTCTGAGTCCACGGTCTCGGCATGGTTCGCCATCGCCACTAACTCCCCTCCTTCGGCCTGCGGGTCGCGAGCATATCCCGCCAGCATGGTCGAGAAAATGCTTGAGGCTGCGTCGCGTGGGCGGTATGTCAAACAGTCTTGGATACAGAGGACGCTTGCCCAAAGGGAGCGGCGAGACCCCCGTACGGGCAGAAGGGGCGCTGACGGCCATGGCGGAAAGTGGCGATGTAGAAATCAGGGGCGTGACCAAGCGGTTTGGCCCCACGGTTGCCGTCGAGGATATCGACATCACGATTCCCGACGGCTCCTATTGTTGCCTGCTCGGGCCGAGCGGCTGCGGCAAGACAACGCTCTTGCGCATCATCGCGGGCCACGAGGTGCCGACCGAAGGCGACGTGCTGATTGGCGGCGACTCGGTAATCGGCAAGCCCACCGGCCAGCGCGGCACGTCGATGATGTTCCAGAGCTACGCGCTCTTCCCGCATCTGACCGTGCTGGACAATGTCGCCTTCAGCCTGAAGATGAAGAGGGTCGCCAAGTCCGAGCGCCGCGAACGCGCCTACGAGGTGCTGAAGCGCGTGCAGCTCGACCCGCTGGCCGACCGCATGCCGGCGCAGCTTTCGGGCGGGCAGCAGCAGCGCGTCGCGCTGGCGCGCTCGCTGATCACCAATCCCAAGGTGTTGCTGCTCGACGAGCCGCTGTCGGCGCTGGACGAGTTCCTGCGCCTGCAGATGCGCGCGGAGCTGAAACATATCCAGATCGACCTGGGGATCACCTTCATCCACGTGACACACACTCAGCCCGAGGCTCTGGCGATCGCCGACATGGTGGTCGTGATGGACACGGGCCACATCGAGCAGGCGGCCACGGGGCCGGAGATCTACGATGAGCCCCGCACCACTTATGTGGCCGAGTTCATGGGCGGCTGGAACGTGTTTGCCGGCAAGGTGTCCGGAGTCGATAACGACGTCGCGACGGTGGCAGGCACCGAGGGCGACAATTTCCACCTGCCGAGCAACGGCCACCAGATTGGTCAGGAGGTCAACTTCGGCGTCCGCCGCGACAAGGTGCATCTGGCAGGCGGGAGCATCGATCTGGACCGTGGCAACGCATTGGGCGGCACGGTCCATGCCATCGAGTATCAGGGTAACTGGGTCAAGCTCACCATGACCCGGGAGCAGAAGCGGGACCTCGTTGCGGTGATCGAGGACCGTGAGTATTTCGCCAACCCGACCAGGGTGGGCGACCAGGTCACGGTCACATGGGCGAGCGAGGACGTGCGCGTGATGGAACGCGCAACCGGCGCCCAGAACCTGATCGGGGAAAGTTTCGAGTAGCGTCAGTTCACTGGCGGCCGCCGGCAGCCGTCGCACTGCATCGACCGAGGAACATCGCCCGGGCCGGCGAGAGGGCGAGCATTCGAGGAACGCAGGCGAGGGAGGAAAGCATGCGCAAGACCAGTAGCGACAAGAGCAAGACCGGTGTGAGCCGCCGCTCGGTCCTCAAGGGGACGGCGGCCGTGGCCGGTGTCGCCGCGGCTACCCAGCTTAGCGGGGGCTTCCCGACCGTGTGGTCGCAGGACATCAAGGACCTCACCCTTCGTTCGACCGGCGGGCCGTGGTCGCACTTCCAGCTTCTCGAGAACATGGCCAACGAGGACCTCGACTTCACGGTCCAGCTCACCCCCGTCGGCCTCGACGAGATCCAGAAGCGGGGGCTGACGCAGACCGGGTCGTCCGACCTGTTCGAGCCGGCCTATCTGCAGATGAAGTTCTTCTGGCCCACCGGCAAGTTCCAGCCGTGGGATACGACCAAGCTTCCGGAATGGGACACGGTGGTCGATCTCTACAAGGCACCCGGAAAGATCTGGCCCGATGCGTGGTTCGGCCAGGGGCAGAACCCGAGCACGGTGTCCTATACGTCGGGGCCTGACGGCACCGACTTCGTGGAGCCGGGCTCGACCCAGTGGCTCACGGCCCATCCGGTGCTGCATAACGCCGACACGCTTGGCATCCGGCCCGACCTGATCGGCCGGCCCATCGATTCCTGGGCCGAGCTGATCAATCCGGAGTTCGCCGGCAAGGCGGCTCTGGTGAGCTTCCCGACCATCGGCCTGATGGACGCGGCGACGGCCTTTGAGGCCGCCGGCGAACTCACTTACGGTGACAAGGGCAACATGACCCAGGATGAGATCGACTACAGCGTCGACCGTCTCATCCAGCTCAAGAACGACGGCCACTGGCGTGCGCTATGGTCGGCCTTCAACGAGTCGGTCCAGCTCATGGTCAACGGCGAGGTGGTGATCCAGTCCATGTGGTCGCCGGCGGTCACCGCCGTGCGGGCCCAGGGCGTGCCCTGCGTCTATCAGGACCTGAAGGAAGGGTATCGCTCGTGGACCACAGGCCACGTCATGCCCAGCCATCTCGAGGGCAAGATGATCGGCGCGGCGTACGACTACGTGACCTGGTATCACACGGGTCGTGTCGGCGCCATGTTCGCCAAGCAGGGCTACTACGTGGTCACGCCGGACAACACCAGGAAGGTGCTGCCCGAGGCCGAATGGGACTTCTGGTACGAGGGCAAGCCGGCGACGGTCGACATCTACGATCCGTTCGGCAACCTGATGGAGAAGCCCGGCACGATCCGCGACGGCGGCTCGTACAAGAACCGCATGGGCCGTGTCGCCATCTGGAACTCCACCATGGACGAGAACAAGTACCTGACCAGGCGGTGGGCCGAATTCATCGCCGCGTAGCTGCAAAACAAAGTGTGGGGCGTCTTCGGACGCCCCGCATCTCCTCTCCGCTCAGTCTCCAGACCGGTCATCCACGCCGATGAGGCTTGATTGATGGTGCGCGTGATTACCTCAGTGTTGCGATATCGCGCTGCGCTGCAGATCTCGCCGCTCAGCCTGGCGCTGCTGTTCTTCCTGGTAGGGCCCGTGATCATGATCATGATCATGAGCTTCTACGAATTCACCGGGTTCATGACCGTCCCGGATGCCACGCTCGAGAATTACGTCGAGCTGTTCACCTCAAGCCTGACGGGCATCAACTACCTGCAGACCCTGAAGATGGTCGGGATCACCTGGGTGGTGACCCTGGTCCTCGGTTTCACCTTGGCCTATTTCCTGGTTTTCGATCTCATCGAGTTGCGAACGAAGCTGCTGCTGTTTCTGCTCTGCGTGGTGCCGTTCTGGACCTCCAGCGTCATTCGGATGGTGGCGTGGGTGCCATTCCTCGGCAAGGAAGGCATCATCAACAAGTTCGTATTGTGGACCGGCATCTCCTCAGAGCCGCTCCAGTTCCTGCTGTTTTCCGAATTCGCGGTCTTCCTCTCCTATATCCAGATCTTCACGCTGTTCATGATGGCGCCGCTCTTCAACGTCATGGCCCGGATCAACCGCGACCTGATCGAGGCGGCAAGAGATAACGGTGCCTCAGGAATCCAAATTCTGTGGCACGTGATTATCCCGCTCTGCAAGCCCGGCATTGCCATCGGCACGATCTTCGTCGTCAGCCTGGTGGCCAGCGACTTCGCGGCGGTCAGCCTCCTCGGTGGCCAGCGTGTCGGCACCGTCTCGATCTCCATGATCATTCAGATGAACATGGCGCAGTATCCCCCCAGCAGCGCGACGGGAGTCATCCTGTTGTTGGTTGTTCTCCTGATCGTGGGCGGCATCATGCGCGTCGTTGATGTGAGGAAACAGCTTTGAGACGGTCGACCCGAACCCGCCGGGCGCCCGGTTACTGGCCGCGCGCGCTCTTTTTCTATCTTTACCTGTTGTTCCTCTATGGGCCGATTCTGATTATTGCCGTGCTGTCCTTCCAGGGACCGCTGGCCTCGATGACGTTCCCCATGCAGGGGCTCTCTCTTCACTGGTTCAGCGAGGTGGTCGATCCGGGCGGCTTCAGCCGCCAGGATTTTCGTATGCCCTTCGTGCGCTCGCTCATCCTCGCCATCATCGTCATGATCCTGACGATGGGGCTCTCCTTCCTGGCTGGATTGGCCTTCCGCAAGAGCTTCAAGGGCAACATCGTCATTTTCTATATCGTGGTGGCCAGCCTGATCGCGCCATCGGCCCTGATCAGCCTCGGTATCGGGCTGGGGTTCAACGAGCTCGGCTTGCAGAGCCAGTGGTATACCGGCGCCCTCGGCGCGCACCTGAGCTGGACCTTGCCGTTCGGCGTCCTGATCATGCTGGCGATCTTCAGCCGCCTGGATCCCTCGCTCGAGGAGGCCGCGCGCGACCAGGGCGCGACCGAATGGCAGACCCTGCGCAACGTGATCGTGCCGATCACCCTGCCGGGTCTGATCGGCGTGGCGCTGTTCGGCTTCACGCTCTCCTACGACGAGTACCCGCGCACCTCGACCATCGTCGGCGAGTTCAACACGCTGCCGGTCGAGGTGATGAACACGATCAACATTGCCGCCACACCGGTCATCTACGCGATCGGGACCATGACGACGCTGTTCTCGCTCGTGGTCATCTTCGCGAGCTTCCTCGCCGTCTACATCATCCAGAAGCGGCGGACCGGCGCCGGCTTGGGAATCGCCCGGAAGGCCGCAGAGGCGGACAGCAGTTAATTCGGGCCGGGGGCGCGGGCCGGTACCGGCAGGAGCCGGCTACCGGCCGTTGAAACGCGCCGGCTCGGCCAAGACCGAACCCGGTGATCGGGAGGAGGAAGAATGGCTTTTCGCTTGGGAGTGGACGTCGGCGGGACGTTCACCGATCTCCTGCTGATCGATGAATCGAGCGGCGGCACCTATCGCGCAAAGGTGCCGTCCACCCCGCAGGATTCTTCGATCGGCGTGCTCAACGGCATCGAGCGGGTGTGCGAGAACGCCGGCGTCGCGCCTGCCTCCATCACCCACGTGATGCACGGCACCACGGTCGCGACCAACACCATCCTGGAAGGCAAGGGCGCCCGCGTCGGCATCGTGACCACCGAAGGCTACGGGCAGATGCTGCAGATCGCCCGCTCCTTCGTGCCCGGCATCCTCGCCGGCTGGATCATCTGGCCCAAGCCCGAGCCGCTCGCGCCGCTGGATCTCACCGTCGAGGCGAAGGAGCGCACCGGCGCGCGCGGCGACGTGGTCCGAGAGCTGAACGAGGACGACCTGCGCGAGAAGCTCGCCCATCTCAAGACGAAAGGGATCGAGGCGCTGACCGTCTGCCTGATGAACGCCTATGCCGGCGGCATCCATGAGGAGCAAATCCGCGAGATCGCCCACGAGGTGATGCCCGGCGTGCCGGTCTCGATCTCTTCGGAGGTCCTGCCGGAGATGTACGAGTACGAGCGCGCCATCACCACGGTCGCCAACTCCTACGTGGCGCCGGTGGTCCAAGTCTACGTCCGCAACCTGGAGCAGGAGCTGAAGCAGCGCAAGATCGACGCTCACCTGCACATCCTGCGTTCGGACGGCGGCCTCGCCTCGGTCGAGGCCAGCCGCAACTCGCCGGTGAACGTGCTGATGAGCGGGCCTGCCGGCGGTGTCGCCGGCGCGCTCTGGATCGCCAAGCAGGCCGGCTACCGGAACCTGCTCACGCTCGACATGGGCGGCACCTCCACCGACGTCGCGCTGATCCTCGATGGTGTGCCGCGCAAGCGGCGCGAGACCACGGTGGGGGACGTCACCGTGCGCGCGCCCTCGCTCGACGTCCGCACCGTGGGCGCCGGCGGCGGCTCGATCGCCCATGTGCCCGAGATCACGCGCGCGCTTCGCGTCGGGCCGCAGAGCGCAGGCGCCGATCCGGGGCCCGCGGCCTACGGGATGGGCGGCGACCAGCCGACCGTTACCGATGCCAACGTCGTGCTCGGCTACCTGCCGAGCGAGCTGATCGGCGGCGAGATGAAGCTCGATGTCGATGCGGCTGTCACCGCCGTGCAGACCGTCGCCACGGCTTTGGGTCTCGATCTCAAGCGGGCTGCGGCCGGCATCATCGACATCGTCAACGAGAACATGTTCGGCGCACTCCGGCTGGTCTCGGTGCAGCAGGGCTTCGATCCGCGCGACTTCGCGCTGATCGCCTTCGGCGGGGCCGGGCCTCTGCACGCCAACGCGCTCGCCAAGCTGATGAACTCGTGGCCCGTCATCATTCCGCCCTCGCCCGGCGTGCTCTGCGCCTATGGCGATGCCACGACGCGGGTGACCGACGAGGCCTCGATGAGCTTCGTGCGGCGCTTCTCCGAGACCTCCGACGCCGAGGTGCGCGGCATCCTGGACGACTTGGAGGCCCGCGCGCGGCAGGAACTCGATGCCGAGGGCATCGCGCGCGAGGACCAGACCGTGCAGTACGAGGTCGATCTCCGCTACCACGGCCAGGGGCTGCAGCTGCCGGTGAGCTTCACGGCCGAGGAGTTCGAGCGCGAGGGGCTTGGCTGGCTTGCCCAGCAGTTCGACGACGAGCACACCCAGCTCTTCACCTTCGCCCTCGACGCCGAGCACGAGATCGTGACGCTGCGCGCGATCATGCGCGGCGCCGAGACCTTCGTCGAGGCCGGTCACGTGGCCGAGGGCGGCGCCGATCCGTCGGCGGCCAAGGTTGCGAGCGGCACGGTTTATGTCGACAATCGCGATCAGGAGGCCGCCATCTACGATCGCGGCAGGCTCGAGGCCGGCAATCGAATCGAGGGGCCGGCGATCGTGACCGAGATGGATTCGACCACGCTCGTCCTGCCGGGCCATGTGGGCGTGGTCGACGGATACGGCAACATCATCATCAATCCGATCGGCCACTGAGGCGGGGAGAAGCGACATGCCAGTCACCATCGTCCAGACCAACGACGCGCCCTTCGAGCCGGTCGAGATGGACCCGATCACTCTCGACATCATCGAGAGCGCGCTGCGCAGCGCCCGCTACGAGATGGACGCCGTGCTCTACCGCACCGCCATGTCGCCGGGAATCCGCGAGCAGCACGACGAGTTCCCGATGATCGCCAACCCCGACGGCAAGATGGTCGTCGGCCAGTTCGGCTCCTTCATCCACGGCTTCAAGCGCGAGTACGACGGCACGATCGAGGAGGGGGACATCTTCCTCACCTCCGATCCCTACAGCTGCGCCGGCGCGATCAGCCATGCGCCGGACTGGCTGATCCTGCGCCCGGTCTATCGCGACGGCCGGCTGATCGCCTATGCCTCGATGTTCGGTCACATGACCGACGTCGGCGGCAAGGTGCCGGGGAGTCTCCCCACCGACGCCAACCAGATCTACGAGGAAGGCGTCGTCATCCCGGTGGTCAAGATCTACAAGGACGACGAGCTGCAGGAGGACGTGCTCAAGGTCATCCTGCACCAGTGCCGGATGCCGCAGTGGAACCGGAGCGACTTCAACGCGCTGATCGCCGCCGTGCGCCTCGCCGAGAAGCGCATTCACGAGCTCTGCGATCGCTTCGGAGTCGATACCGTGATCGCAGCGATGGACGAGCTGCTGGAGCGCAACCGCCGCGCGATGCTGCACCTGATCCGCAACACCGTGGGCGAGGACGAGACGCTCTACTTCGAGGACTACATCTGCGACGACGGCCTCGGCATGGGGCCCTACAAGATGGCCTGCAAGATGTGGCGCGACGGCGACGTCTTGGTGTTCGATTTCGACGGCACCGATCCGCAGTCGGAAAGCTCGATCAACTTCTTCCTCAACGAAGAAATGTTCAAGATGTTCGTCGGCGTCTACATGATCAACGTCTTCGATCCGCAGATCATGTTCAACGACGGCTTCTACGACCACGTCGATGTGAAAATCCCGCCGGGCACGCTGCTCAAGCCGCTGAAGCCCGCTGCGCTCTCCTCGCGCACCCACGCCCTGGGGCGCATCTTCGACGTGCTCGGCGGCCTGCTCGGCCAGCGCGCGCCCAACCTCATGGTGGCGGCCGGCTTCTCCGACAGCCCGCACTTCATGTATTCGGGCTATTCCAGCGAAGGCGAGTGGTACCAGCTCTACCAGATCGGCTTCGGCGGCATCCCCGGCCGGCCGGCGGGCGACGGCCCCGACGGGCACTCGCTCTGGCCTTCGTTCACCAACGTGCCCAACGAGTTCCTGGAGGCCTACTTCCCGCTCCGCATCGAGGTCTACGAGACCATCGCGGATTCCGGCGGGCCCGGCCTCCATCGCGGCGGCAACGGCGTCACCATCGGCTACCGCGCGCTGGAGCCCGGCGAGATGTCGCTGCACGACGACCGCTGGCTCACCTACCCCTGGGGCGTCAACGGCGGCCTGCCGGGCGGGCGCAGCCGGAAGGAAATCCACCGCGCCGACGGCTCCTTCGAGGTGCTGCCGTCCAAGTGCGACCACGTGAAGGTCGAGGCCGGCGACCTGCTGCTCTTCAAGACCTGGGGCGGCGGCGGCTGGGGCGATCCCCTTGAGCGCGATGCGGCCCTGGTGGCGCTGGAGGTCGAGCGCGGCCTGGTCACGCGCGCCGGCGCCGAGCGCTACGGCGTGGTGCTGCGGGACGACCTGATGGTCGACGAAGAGGCGACCACGGCGCTTCGCGACACGATGCGCGCGGCGCGGGGCGAGGTGCAGCTCTTCGACCGCGGCGGCACCGTGGAGGAGCTGCGCGAGCGCTGCCTGGAGGAGACCGAGCTCGCGCCGCCCAAGCCGCCGGAGTTCAACCGGCGCGTGCTGCGCTTCCTGCAGGAGCGTGAGGCCAAGGCCGCCGAGGCCGGCGCCGCCGCGGAATAGGGGCAAAACACCCCCAAAATCGGCCTTTAGTGGCCGCCAAATGAAGGCTTGTGGCGGTCTTGCAGGGATAGTCCTGGAAAGACGAGTGCGAGCTTAATCGCCGGCTGGCGCCGTCCTGGCAACCGTCCGGCGGTGCCGAAATCTTCCGCCGCGAGTGCCGCGTGAAGTGCTCCCTGGAGTAAGCTTCGCCGCTCATATTATCTCCTGGACTCAATAAGTTATAGAAATTCGGCGACAGGTCCTCGCCACCGTGAGCTTTTCCGCATAACGAAGAAGGACTCCGAGAATAAATATTGCTTAAATGATATTACGGCATATCAAATACGATTGACTGCTAATTTGCTGCATGTGACCCTCCCAAACTGATCCGCCGTGCGCTCTGGTTCGCTCTGGTTCGTGCTGGAAGCTGATCTAACCCGGGAGGAAGTGCTATGCGGGCTCTTTCGCTAGCGTCCATCCTTGTTGTCTCTTCGCTCCTGGCGGCCTGTGGCGGTGGTGGGTCCGGCCCGACGGTCTCCCAGGGCGACATTGATAGGGTCGAGTCCGATCCCCGGTACGTGAGGTCAGAAAGGATCGTTGAGGCGGCCTCGTGGCTCCTCATTCCGGCGGCTTACGCGCGTGTGACCCTCTCGGCTCAAGGGCAAACCGAGACCGTGCGCTTGCCTACGTATGGGACTTGCCTTCGGCTGGAGTGCACTTTGACGGGGTATGGGGCTGCGGCGGGGTTCAGCACCGTGCTCCATTTGCATGATTTGCTGACGCCAGGCAGCAACGAATTCGACATCACCCGGTACGAGCTCGGTTACCGCGCTGGGATGGACACCGGCATTATCGCGGGTCGGGATGACCAGTCCATCGGGACAATCTCGGTTGATCTCTCGGCGGAAGCTTACGGTGTTTGGGGGGAGTACGGGTTTGCCGTCGCAGCGTTGGGAAGCGGGGACGGCTCCGGGTCAGCGAACGGGATTCCGGTGACCGGCCAAACCACTTTGGCATACGCGGCCGTCATCGGCACCCCAACCGGGTCCAATCCCTCGGGACTCGGCTCGGCCACCTGGTCGGGAGCGGCGGAGGCGGTTGCCCTTGCCAACAACCAACGGCGGTTCGGGACCGCCACGGTCACGATGGCGGACCTGTCGAGACCCTATATCGACGTCGACGTCATCATCAGCGGTCGCTCGATCGGCACATCGGCATGGGATGACATTGCGCTGCGGTCAGACGGTCTTTTCGAGACAGGCAGCGTCGGGCAGGACTTCATGTTCGGAGGCTACTACGGGGCAGGGACACGAGGAGGTCTACGCTGGCTTCGACACCGGCACCTACGTGGGGGCCTTCGGCGCAAAACGGGACGAGTGAAGCGGGACGCTTGAGCGGGAGGATCTGACCGCTGCCTTCGGAGGGAGCCGATGACGGCGAAAAGACTGATCGGAACTGCCGTCCTGGGACTGGTCCTGCTGGCGACGGCGTGCACCACCACGGGGGAAATCGAGGGGCACCGGATTCGCGGGGTGGAGCCGACCGAGACCCCGGTAGAGAAGGCCGCTCGGGAATTTTGGGAGGATGTAGGGGCGGTGTTGTTTCGCAGATCATCTGACCACGGGTTTCCCGGATTGTTTCGAACG
>JAPPNV010000118.1 GCA_028818565.1 Rhodospirillales bacterium
GCTGGACCGGCTTCGAGAAGATGGCCGAGGACGGGCGCCCGGTGCGCCGCCCCGATGCCACCCTCGGCGTGCCCGACCACTCGATCCCCACCAGGAACCGCGCGGCCGGTGTCGAAGGCATCGGCGATCCATTGGGCCGCGGCCAGGTAGAGGCTCTGATCGAGAACTGCGGGAAGTTCGGAGTCCCGCTGATCCCGCTCACCGATATACGCCAGGGCATCGTCCACATCATCGGGCCCGAGCAGGGCCTGACCCTGCCGGGTGCCACACTCGTCTGCGGCGACAGCCACACCGCGACCCACGGCGCCTTCGGCTGCCTCGCCTTCGGCATCGGCTCCAGCGAGGTCGAGCACGTGCTCGCGACCCAGACGCTCAACCAGAAGCGCCCGCGCAACATGCGCATCACAGTGGCCGGCGACCTGCCGGCGGGCATCACCGGCAAGGACATGATCCTTGCCATCATCGGCGAGATCGGCACCGCCGGCGGCACCGGCCACGTGGTCGAGTACGCCGGCCCCGCGATCCGCGCGCTCTCCATGGAAGGGCGGATGACGGTCTGCAACATGACCATCGAGGGCGGGGCGCGCGCAGGGTTGATCGCGCCGGACGAGACCACCTTCGCTTACCTCAAGGGCCGGCCCATGGCGCCCTCGGGCGCTGCCTGGGACCAGGCTATGGCCTATTGGCGAACGCTTGCCTCCGACGAAGGCGCCGCCTACGACAAGGAAGCCACCATTCAGGCAACCGACATCGCGCCGCAGATCACCTGGGGTACCAGCCCCGAGGACGTGATCCCGGTGACGGGGCGGACCCCCGATCCGGCCGCGGCGCCGGACGAGATGCGCCGCGAGGCGATCTCCCAGGCGCTGTACTACATGGCGCTCGAACCCGATGCGCCGATCGAGGGCGTGGCCGTGGACCGGGTCTTCATCGGCTCCTGCACCAACGGCCGGATCGAGGATCTGCGCGCCGCCGCCGCCGTCGCCAAGGGGCGCAAGGTGCCGGCGGGCGTCGGAGCCATGGTGGTGCCGGGCTCCGGCCTGGTGAAGCAGCAGGCCGAGGAAGAAGGGCTCGACCGCATCTTCCTGGAGGCCGGCTTCGAGTGGCGCGATGCGGGCTGCTCCATGTGCATCGCCATGAACGACGACAAGCTCGCCCCGGGCGAGCGCTGCGCGTCGACCTCCAACCGCAACTTCAAGGGCCGCCAGGGCCGCGGCGGGCGCACCCACCTGGTGAGCCCGGCGATGGCCGCGGCCGCCGCCGTCAGCGGGCGCTTCGTCGACGTCCGCGAACTCGTGTCCTGAGGAGGGCCCGTCATGCGGACATTCACGACCCTCTCCGGCCCGGCGGCGGCGCTGCCGATGATCAACGTCGATACGGACCAGTTGATTCCCAAGCAATATCTCACCGCGATCAGCCGCGCCGGACTCGGCAAGGGCCTCTTCCACGACTTCCGCTACGACATGGAGGACAAGGAGCTTCCGGACTTCGTCCTCAACCGGGAGCCCTGGCGCGAGGCCTGCATCCTCATCGCGGGCCAGAACTTCGGCTGCGGCTCCAGCCGCGAGCACGCCCCCTGGGCGCTGGAAGATTTCGGCATCCGCTGCGTGATTGCGCCGAGCTTCGCCGACATCTTCTTCAACAACTGCGTCAAGAACGGGATCCTGCTGATTCCGCTGCCGGAAGACGAGGCGAACCTGCTGATGGACGACGCCGGGAACTCCCAGACCTGCCGGATGGCGGTCGATCTGGAGGCCCAGACCATCACACGCTCGAACGGCGAGACCGTCGGCTTCGAGATCGAGCCCTTCCGCAAGCACCGGCTGCTGAACGGGCTCGACGATATCGGCATCACAATGACCAAGGCCGCCGAGATCGACGCCTTCGAGGTGAGGCAGAAGGCCGCCCAGCCGTGGCTCCACGGCGGCGAGCCGGCCGACTCTGCGGGCTGAGGCAAGCGTTCCGAGCCACGCCTCGGCCGTCGATGGCGGCGGAGGTGACTGCGGCCACCGACTGTCGCCCTCGGCGATGACGAAGACGACCAGCCCCTGGTGGAGTCCCTGGCGCGAGGTCGATGGCGCGACGATCCTCCATGTGGACCTCACACCGGACGCGGAACTCGAGGTCCGCGCGCTCTCGCTTCTGGACGATGAAGAGAGGACGCGCTGGCGCCGCTTCCTGTCGGAGCGCGCCCGGCGGGATTTCGCATATTGCCGCGCAGCGCTGCGCGCCAGTCTCTGCGAGCGGCTGGGCTGCGAAAACCGCGCGCTCTCCTTCGGTTATGGCGAACACGGCAAGCCCTTCGCCACGGTCGATGGTCAGTGCGCGAGGATCGGCTTCAACGTCAGCCACAGCGGCCGGCACGGCTTGATCGCGATCGCCGCGCAGGACTGCCTCGGCGTGGATGTGGAGGAGCGCGTTGCGCGGCGCGATCTCGAGGGCATCGGCAGCCTGGTCTACGGCCCGGCGGAGCGGCGATTGCTGACCACCGCCGAGGGTCGGGAAAAGGTCCATCTCTTCTATCGCCTGTGGAGCATGAAGGAAGCGCTGATCAAGGCCATCGGCGCCGGCTTTTCGCTCAGCCCGTCCCGATTCGAAGTCCCCCAGCCGATGCTGCACGGCGCCAAGACGGGCGAATTTCGGTTCCCGCACGCGCCGTCGGCCGCGTGGCGGCTGCACGATCTGGGCGAGCAGCGCTTCGCCGTCGCGCTTGCCTACAGACTACTGTCTCAGAGCAGCGGCTCGTAACGCAGCGGATCGCAGGCCTCGACGGCCTCGCGCCGTTTGTAGAGCTCCACCAGATTGGCGACCTCCACCAGTGAGAGCGAGATCAGGTAGAGGCGTCGCGCGGGCGCCGGCATGT
>JAPPNV010000046.1 GCA_028818565.1 Rhodospirillales bacterium
AGAGGGATGGAACAAGGGAGATCGTCATGATCGACACTGCAAGCGCTACAGCTTCCTCAACTGCAACGGTCTGCGAGAGCATGGCTCTGTTCGGCGCAAGCCCTGAGCGCGGCGAGCTCGACAGCCGCGTCGTCTGGGACGAGAACGATGCCATGGATGCACTGAGCGAGGCCATCCGCGTCATCGTGGACGGCATCACCGTCGACGGCACACAGATGGCCGACGAGCGCGAGCCGCTGATGTGGGGCCTGACCAACATGCTGCACTCCCAGGTGCAGAGGCTCGACCGCGCCGTCGACCGCATCGTGCCCGAGATGAAGGACCTCGAGACCGCGCAGGACGGCACCGAGGTGAAGGCGTGGGAGCTGCAGACTCTCACTGACCGGGCGCAGAGCCTCGGCGACCGCCGCGACGCCTTCGAGAAGATGCGCGACCTCGCCGCCGATGCCTACCGTGCCGAGACCGGCGACACGTGGCGCCCGAGGCACGGCTCGCACACCAGCAGGACGGGCACGCTGACTTCCGCAGCGATCGACGCCCGTGACTTCCGCAGGGCACGCAAGGACCGCGAGACCCAAGCGCACCTGCCGGACGGCACCCTGGTCGCGATCACCGGCGGCAAGACCGTCACCGATGCCGACGCGATCTGGAGCACGCTCGACCGCACCCGCGAGAAGTACGGCGACATGGTGCTGGTGCACGGCGGCGGCCCCGGCGTCGAGAAGATCGCTGCGAGCTGGGCCGAAGCTCGCGGCGTTAGCCAGGTCGTCTGCCGGCCCGACTGGAACGCCCACGGCAAGGCCGCGCCGTTCAGGCGCAACGACGACCTGCTCAACCTGCTGCCCAAGGGCGTCATCGCGTTCCCCGGCTCAGGCATCACAGGCAACATGATCGACAAGGCGAAGCGCCTGGGTATTCCCGTGATGATCGTCCCGGTCTGATCGGCGCCAGCGACAGAAACAGCGGTCGGTGCCTCACGGCACCGGCCGCTTTCTGCGTGCTTCACCCCGGGTGCCATTCGCGGCCACCGCTGCGCCCGACCGCCGACATCCGCATCCACTCCAGCGAACAGCTTGCGCGCCCGATGGCGATGGTGCGCCGGCGAGTGCGGCCGCCGACATCGTGCGGCAATACCCCTCGACCCGATGATCTGCACGCCCCGTGCGCGTGCTCGACGTCACCGCCGTCGTCGATGGCGACGAGCGCCGCGGCACCTCGCTCGACATTGGTGACGTCGCGCCTGAACGGCGCGTCGTCACCGCGCCCGACACTCGCGACGATCATGGTGATCGGCCCACTGCGCCGACCATGATCGCGAGCCTCTGCACTTCGGGACGGTTGCCTGACCGACACACCGTCGCGTGCCCGGCGCACTCGCCCGTCAGCCCTGCGGACTCCGGTCCCATTCCTGCCGCAATTCAAGAGGGCTGGCCTGACCGCTTCTACATCGAACCTGTGTCGCGTTCTACGCTTCCGCGCTTTGGTTTTCACACCTGACGCAGCCCGCTGCCGGCCTACGACAACCCTACGCTCAGACACGCGGAGGGTACGGTTTTCTACGAAACATCGTAGAAGATCGTAGCTCAGAGGGGCCGGAATAACTGCGTCGCATTTTGCGACGCTAAACTCTACATAAGCAAATACATATTAATGTCAATGGATTGGTGGGAACGTTCCATAGGAAATCGGATGCTGAGCCACAATTGGAATAGGCCTGTTCCTATGCCTGCATCGCGTCCCGCAACCGCCTTGGGCGCTCGGTCTACTGCGGTGCATCGCGCTTTCGAGCGCGCAAACCTGGCAGAATAGGCGCCCAAGTTTCCGTCGAAGGCCGTCGCATTGTTCAACCGGAAACTCCATTCCTACTTCCAAAGCTCCTCCAACCGCAACGCTCCAGCGTCGCGGTGAACACGACTCGCCGTCGCGAATGTGCTCCGCTTGACCGAAAATGCTGCGCCTGTGGAGCTTATGGAGGGAGCCGGAGCCATGCCCGGGACGATCAGCAAGCACATCCGCATCGACGAAGAGCTCTGGAAACGCCTCGAAACCGCCGCAGGCGAGATCGACACGACCGCCAACCGGCTTCTCGCCGAGCTCGCCGAGCGCTGGCTCGAGACCAGGGAGTGGCCGCAATCGGAGGTGCAGATCAAGGTTGCGCGCGCCTCGGTCTTCACGGCGCAGGCAATCGCCCTCGACATGATCGCTGCAGGGCGCCAGAAGGAGGTCGACAAAATCCTCGAGCACATCGCCACCATCGTTCCCGGCGTTCCTGCCGAGCCAGGGGTGGATGACGAGGCGGCCTCGGAATAGTGCGACTTCGGCCGGTGAAGCACATGCATCTCGCGCTCCGGCCGGCGGCGGCGGGTGCAGTCTTGTCGGCGGCGCACCATGGAGCGGAAGACTTCATCGGCGGCTTGCTCGACTTGCCGACATAAGCTTCGGATCATGACGCTGCCTCCCGCCCCCGAGACCCGCTGTTTCTTCCACCGGATGGAGCGATCCGACCTCCCGAGCTCCCCAGCGCCGGAGGTGCCGATCAGTTTCAAGACCGCACCGTCGCTTTTCTCGTGGGCGGTGAACGGCAGGCCTCGCCATGACGCACTCCACAGTGAGCCCATGGAGAACGAGCATTGCCGCAGCGAGGCCGATTCACGGCGCGATGCCTGCGCTTCGGGTGTACGTCCTAGTGGACATGGTGATCGATATCGAGGTGGAGCAGGTCGTCGCAAGCTCCGTTCCCATCGGCCCTGACACGCGGTCCCCGATCTAGTGATCAGTCGTCACGTTCTGTAGCGTGCCGCCTGACATAATTTCATCCACCCCATCCCTTCCATTCGAGAGGGC
>JAPPNV010000344.1 GCA_028818565.1 Rhodospirillales bacterium
GCCTTCGACCGGCTGGTCGAGGCGGATCTCTTCCTGCTGGAGCGGATGTTCGAGCTCCGGATGCGCGCCTCCGAGCAGGGGCTGCTGCTGAACCAGCTCGGCCGCGCCCGTGACACCGGCGAGATCGCATGGATCGAGGAGCGTTACAGCGGCAATCTCCGCATCCTCAAGCGCCGGGTGGCTCTGATCGACGACCCCATCCGCCGCGAGCAGGGGGAGGGGCTGGTCGCCGCACTGTCGTCCGACGGGCCGCCCGGGACCCTCGGCCTCTTCGACCAGCGCCGCCGGGCCCTGGACCTCGATGCGGCGCTCGCGGCCCTGGCCGACGACAACCGCGCCTTGACCGACCGGATGAACGAGGGAGTCGCCGCGGTCGTTTCCCGCTCCCAGCAGATCGCTGCCGATGCGTCCGAGGCGGCGGACAGCGCGGTCGAGTTCGGGGGCCTCACCGTCCTGCTCCAGATCGTTCTGTTCATCGCCATCGCGGGCGCCATCGCCTGGCTCTACGTCCATCGCAACATCGTCCACCGGCTCACGGCGCTGCACGGGGTCATGCAGAGCTTGGCGGCCGGACGGCTCGACGTGACCGTGCCGACCGGAGGGCGGGACGAGCTCTCCGACATGGCCGATACCGTGCGGGTCTTCCGCGACCAGGCCATCGTCAAGCAGGAGCTCGAGGAGGAGCGCGAGCGGACCAACGCCGAGCTGCGGCAGCACAAGGAGGAGTTGGAAAGGCTGGTCGCGGAACGAACCGCTCAGTTGACGGAGGCCAATGCCCGACTGGTCGAGGAGGTGCGCAACCACGATCGCGCCCGCGCCCGCGCGGAGCAGGCGAGCCGCGCCAAGTCGGAGTTCCTCGCCACCATGAGCCACGAGATCCGCACCCCGATGAACGGGGTTCTCGGCATGCTGCGGCTCATGGCCGACGGCCCGCTCAACGACCGACAGCGTCAGCAGGTCAGGGTCATGCGTTCGTCGAGCGAAATCCTGCTCGGCATTCTCAACGACATCCTTGACTACTCGCGGGTGGAATCGGGTGAGATCGAGGTGGAAAGCGCGGTCTTCGACCTGCACGAGCTGGTCGAGGACATCGTGGTGCTGATGCAGGGGCGTGCCCGGGAGAAGGACCTCGTCCTGGACCTGGCGATCGCGGAGGGTGTGCCGGCGGCGGTGACCGGCGATCGCCAGAAGCTGAGCCAGGTGCTGCTCAACCTGCTCGGCAACGGCATCAAGTTCACGGACCGGGGCGCCGTCACGCTCCAGGTCTCGAACGGCGCGGAGACCGATGCGATCCGGCTCGCCGTGCGGGACACCGGCCCCGGCATCGCCGAGGCCGACCTCGCCCATCTCTTCGAGCCCTTCTATCAGGCGGCCGCGTCGCGCCGGCACGGGCAGCAGACCGGCACCGGGCTCGGCCTCGCCATCTCCAAGCGCCTGGTCACGGTGATGGGGGGACACATCGCGGTGGAGACGGAACCGGACGACGGCAGCTGCTTCTCCGTGACGCTGCCGTTGCCGCAGGGCGAGGCCGCCGCCCAGCCGCCGGTCGAGGCGGTGCCGCACGGATTGTCGGGGTCCGAACAGGCGCTGGACGTTCTCATCGTCGAGGACAACGTGGTGAATGCCATGGTGGTCGAAGCCTTCGTCGCCAGGATGGGTCACACGCCGCTCGTGGCGCCCACCGCAGAAGAGGGGCTCGAGCTGCTGGAGGGGCAGGCCTTCGATCTCGTCCTCATGGACATCAGCCTGCCGGGCATCGACGGCATCGAGGCGACGCAGCGCATTCGCGGGCACGAAGACCCGACGATCCGCTCGCTGCCTGTCATCGCCATGTCGGCCCACGTGTTCGACAACGAGGTCGCCCAGCATCTGCAGTCCGGAATGGATGCCTTCATCGGCAAGCCCATCGCGCCCGACGGTCTGGCGCAGACGATTGCCAGCGTGCTCGGCCGCACGCCCGGCGCGCGTGCCGCCTTGGACGGCGGCCGTGCGGGGAGCGGAGGGGAGACGATTATCGACCCCGCCGTCCTCGCGCAGGATCGTGCAGTGCTGGGGGCGGCGCGCGGCACCCTGATGGTCGATACCTTTATCGAGACGGCGCCGGATCAGATCGAGGGCATCAGGCAGGCGCTGGCGGAGGGGAGGACCGAGCGGGTGGCGGACCTCGCCCACGCGCTGAGAGGTGCCGCCGGCAGCCTCGGGCTGCGCCGTCTCGCGGAGCGCTGTGGTGTGCTCGAAGCACGCGCCCGCACCCCGGAAGCGGGGCCGATTGCCGAAGAGCTCGACCGCTTGTTCGACGAATCGCGCGAGGCGTTGGTGACGCTCTGGGCGGGTCTCGAAACAGCCGAGCGTGAGGGTCAGGTGGTGACTGCGGGGGTGAACAGGTAGCCCTCGCCGTGCGCGGTCACGATGATCTCGGGGTTTTTCGGGTTCTGCTCGATCTTCCGCCGCAGCCGCCGGATCAGGACGTCGATGGTGCGGTCGCCCGGCTCCCATGACCGGTGAGTGATCAGCGCGAGCAGACGTTCCCGCGAGAGCACCTGGCCCGGATGATCCACCAGGGCCGCGAGCAGTTCGTGCTCGGCCCGGGTCAGCTGCACGGTCTCGCCCTCCGGAGAGACCAGCTTGCGGGTTGCTGACGAGAACTCCCAACCGGCGAAGCGCCGTCCCGAGAAGGGCTCCCGCGTGCCTTCCTGGGCGCGGCGCAGGACGCTCTTGACGCGCGCCAGCAGCTCGCGCGGATTGAAGGGCTTGGTGATGTAGTCGTCAGCCCCGATCTCGAGACCCAGGATCCGGTCCACGTCGTCGTCGCGCACCGTGACGAGGATGATCCCGA
>JAPPNV010000207.1 GCA_028818565.1 Rhodospirillales bacterium
ACTGGATCAGGTTGATGATCATGTCGGTCATGTTGGTGGTGGCGACCGAGCAGCTGTGCGGGAAGCGCGGGATGCCGACCACACAGTTCTCCCTGAGCAGCACTTCGAGCCGGCGGAAGCTGCCCGCGTTGTGCGGGATGTCGGAATCGAGGCAGGCGAAGACCGCCTGGGCTGCCGCCATGGTCGAGGTGACGCGGGTAAGGTTCATGCCGGCGTCCACGCAATCGGGGTTGTCGCGCAGATCGACCGTGATGAAGCCAGCGTCGCCGTCGATATCGATCGTCACCTTGACCGGGATGCCGTCGGGCAGGAAGGGCTGGATCGGGTCGTGGCAGCCTTCGTTCTCGAGCCGCCCGCTGGGCAGCGCCCTGATCGACTCCCTGGCGCGCCGCTCTGAATAGTCGAGCCATTCGCCGATGAAGGCCCTGACCGCCTGGGCGCCGTACTTGTAAAGGAATTCCTTGAGCCGCCGCTCACCGATCCGCGCCGCCCCGATGGCGGCGAGATAGTCGCCGAACCACTGGTCGGGCACCCGGATTCGGCGCCGGCACATGCGGATGATGTCGTCGATATCGCGATAGTCGCTCTGCACCTGAACGCAGGGGAAGATCAGCGCGCCTTCGTGATAGACGTCCGTGGCCGCGGCGAAATAGGTGGTCGGCTGGCTGTTGCCCACATCCGCTTGGTGGGCCTTGATGCCGACCGTGAAGAAGTGCTCGCCCTCGTGGAACACCGGCACCAGGATCGTGTGATCGGCCGCGTGGCTGTTGCCGCCGTAGGGGTCGTTGTCGAGAAAGGCGTCGCCCTCGCGGAAGTCGGGGTGCCTCTCGCTCATGATGGTGGTCTGGATGTTCATGCCGAAGACGTGGATCGGCATGGCCTCGGCGGTCGCCAGCACCTCGTGGTCCGAGGTGATGATGCCGCAGGAGAAGTCCCGCGCGATGCCGATGACGGCCGAGCGCGCGCTGTGCAGCACGGTGTTGGTCATCTCGCGGCAGATCGCGTCCATGCGATTGGCCATGACCGCCAGATTGAGGGCGCTCAAGCGCTCTTCGGCGTGGGCCGGAGCGGCGGCTGGCAGGGCGGCGGATGCGGCAAGCGATGGATCGTTCATGGCGTGGCACGCCTTTTTCGGTCGGGCCTGGGCCGCAAGCTTAGCATGTTACGGCTAACCGCCCCCCGCGGCTTGTAGCACGGTCCCTCGGGGCGTAGGCTGCCGCGCCCTTTCGACACAGGAAATCCCATGGTCCATCTGGCGCAGCGCCTCGGGCGCATCAAACCCTCGCCCACGATGGCGATCACCGCCACGGCCGCCGAGATGAAGGCCGCTGGCAAGGACGTGATCGGCCTCGGCGCCGGCGAGCCCGACTTCGACACGCCGGAGACCGTCAAGGCCGCCGGCATCGAGGCGATTCAGACGGGCGAGACCAAGTACACGCGCGTCGACGGCCTGCCGGCGCTGAAGCAGGCGATCGCCCGCAAGTTCGCGCGGGAAAACAACCTCGACTACGCAGCCGACCAGATCAGCGTGGGCTCCGGCGCGAAGCACGTGCTCTATAACGCGCTGATGGCGGGCCTCGATCCGGGCGACGAGGTGATTGTCCCGGCGCCATACTGGGTCTCCTACCCCGACATGGTGGTGCTGGCGGAAGGCACGCCGGTGATCGTGCCGACCAGCGCGGCCGACGGGTTCAAGCTCAAGCCCGAGGCGCTCGCCGCCGCGATCACGCCCCGCACCCGCTGGCTGATGTTCAACTCGCCGAGCAACCCGACGGGTGCTGCCTACACGCGGGACGAGATGGCCGCCATCGCGGACGTGCTGGTCGATCACCCCGATGTCGGCGTGCTCGCCGACGATATCTACGAGCATCTGGTTTACGACGACTTCCGTTTCCATACGATGGCCGAGGTCGAGCCCCGACTGTTCGAGCGCACCGTCACCATCAACGGGGTCTCCAAGGCCTACGCGATGACCGGCTGGCGTATCGGCTTCGCCGGTGGCCCGGCCGACATGATCAAGGGCATGGCCAAGATCCAGTCGCAATCGACCTCCAACCCCTCGTCCATCAGCCAGCACGCCGCCATGGCGGCGCTGGACGGCCCGCAGGATTCGATCCCGGAACGCCGCGCGGTATTTCAGGAACGCCGCGACCTCGTGGTGAGCATGCTGAACCAGGCGGACGGCATCGAGTGCGCGACGCCCGAAGGTGCCTTCTACGTCTATCCGAGCTGTGCGGGCATGATCGGCCGCAAGACCCCGGGCGGAGAGACGCTCGCGAACGACGAGGACGTCGCCCGCTACTTCCTGGAGGCGGAGGGTGTGGCGGTCGTGTTCGGGGCGGCGTTCGGCCTCGAGCCCTACTTCCGCATCTCCTACGCCACCTCCACAGAGGCGCTGGAAGAGGCGTGCATGCGCATCCAACGGGCGGCAGGCGCGCTTTCCTGACTCTGGCCTGAGGCCCGCTCACGCAGCGTTGAGTTGCCGTGAGCGGCTGCCGGTGCCATTTCTCTCTGCAAGAGCCCCGCGCGCGGGCGCAGGGCAGCAAGCAACTGGCATTCGCGGAGGGCCTTCAATGCTGATCAAGATCAAGCGCGGCTGGGAGCTGCCGGACTCCGCCGCAACTCCCGAGTCGGTATTCATGAACCGTCGCACGCTGCTCAAGGGGCTCGCCACGGGCCCGCTGCTCGCGGCAGGTGCCGCAGTGCCGTTCGCCGGTGGCCTCGGCTCGGCGCTGGCAGACGAGAACGAGGAAGACCCTTCGGCCCACCTCTATCCGGTCGAGCAGAACCCGGCCTACACCCTCGACCGGCCGC
>JAPPNV010000315.1 GCA_028818565.1 Rhodospirillales bacterium
CCGCTCGACCTCGTGCTGGTCAACATGCACGGCGCCATGGTGGCGGAGGGCTACGACGACTGCGAGGGCGACCTGCTGGCCCGGCTACGCGAGGTCGTCGGCCCCGACGCGGTGATCGGCGGCGAGCTCGACCTGCACTGCCACATCACGCCGCTGATGCTGGAGGCCGCGACGGCGCTCATCACCTACAAGGAGTATCCCCACACCGATATCGGCGAGCGGGCGGGCGACCTGTTCCGGCTCTGCCACGACGCGGCTCTCGGGCGCACCGCGCCCGTGATGGCCGCGTACGACTGCCGCATGATCAGCATGTGGCGCACCACGGACCAGCCGATGCGGACCTTCGTCGACCGCATGAGGGTGCGCGAGGGGAGCGACGGAATCCTCGCCGTCTCCTTCGGGCACGGCTTCCCCTGGGGCGATGTGGCGGAGGTGGGCGCCAAGACCCTGGTGGTGGCCGACGGCGATGAGAGCAAGGCGGCGGCGCTGGCCGCCGATCTTGGCGCCCGGCTCTGGGCGATGCGCGAGGAGACGCGGCCAACCGCCATCGGGATCGACGAAGCCATCGACCGGGCCCTGGCCGTCGACGGCGGGCCGGTCGTGCTGGCGGACGTCTCGGACAATGCCGGCGGCGGCGCGCCGAGCGATTCCACCTTCATCCTGGAGCGCCTGATTGCGCGGGGCGTGGGCGACGTTGCGAGCGGTCTCTACTGGGACCCGGTGGCGGTGCGCTTCTGCATGGAAGCGGGGGAGGGGGCGTCGCTCCGGCTCCGCATCGGCGGCAAGTGCGGCCCGGATTCGGGCGACCCGGTGGACCTGACGGTCACGGTCGAGCGCATCGTCACCGGTGCCGAGCAGACCTTCAGCGCGGTCCGCAACAGGATGGGCGATGCAGTGTGGGTGCGAGCGGAAGGCGGCCTGGACCTCGTGCTCAACACGGTGCGGACGCAGGTCTTCCATCCCCTTGCGTTCGCCGCCGTGGGGCTCGATCCCGAGACGAAGAAAATGGTGGTGGTGAAGTCCACCCAGCACTTCCACGCCGGCTTCGCGCCCATCGCGAAGGAAATTCTCTACGTCGCGGCGCCGGGCGCCATCGCGCCGGACTTCGCGGCGATCCCCTACACCAAGCTGACGAAGCCCTATTGGCCGCGGGTCGAAGACCCGTGGACAGAATAGGAGAGGCTCGGCGGGAGTCGCTGCCGCCTATTCCGCCGCCTCGGCCTCCGGTCGGGCCCAGCGGCGCTCGAAGGCCCAGACGTCCTCGAAGCCCATGAGCGCGTGCATCTCGGGCAGCGAGATCATCGGCGCATCGACATTGGCGGTCGAGCCGTCGCGTAGCAGGGACGCGAACGCGCTCCGCATGGCGCCGGCTGCCGGCAGCATGCCGATGGCGGGATAGATCGCGATGTTGAAACCCAAGGCTGCCAAGCGATCCGCCGGCACGATGGGCGTCTTGCCGCTGTCCACCATGTTGGCGAGCAGCGGCTCGTCGAAGGTCTCGCCGATCCGCGCGATCTCGTCCTCGTTCTCCGGCGCCTCGATGAAGATCACGTCGGCGCCGGCCTCGGCGAAGGCCCGGCCCCGGGCGAGAGCCTCGTCGAGCCCAAGGCTCGTGCGCGCATCGGTGCGCGCGATGATCAGGAAGTTGGGGTCGCTGCGCGCCTCGGCGGCGACCCTGATCTTCTCCACCATGTCCTCGACGGGGACCACGCGGCGCCCCGGCGTATGGCCGCACTTCTTGGGGATTTCCTGGTCCTCGAGCTGGATCGCGCTGCAGCCCGCATCCTCGTAGCCCTGCACCGTGTGGCGGACGTTGAGGAGACCGCCGAAGCCGGTATCCGCGTCGCAGATGAGCGGCGAGGCCGTGCCGCCCGCGATGGTGCGCACGCGGCTCACGACGTCGGCGTAGCTCGCGATCCCCGCGTCCGGCAGTCCAAGGTGGGAGGCCGCGACGCCGTAGCCGGTCATGTAGAGCGCCCGAAAGCCCATGCCGTCCGCGACCCTGGCGGAGATCATGTCGTAGACGCCGGGGGCCACGACGAATTGGCCCTCCCGGATCGCGCCGGCGAGCGCGGCGCGCTTCTCGCTCGCATTCATGGTCGTGTTCCTCCGTCTTGGGCCGGCGCCTGCCCGGGCGCTATCCGCGATGGGCGTCCAGAAAACCCAGCAGGGTCTCGAAATAGGCCTCCGGCTCCTCGTACATCGGCAAGTGGGAGGAGTTCGGGAAGACCTTGATCTGTGAATTGGGCAGCGCAGCGTGGATCTTCATGGAGCAGGCCGGCGTCAGCTCGTCGTGCTGGCCGCAGAGCACCAGCGCCGGCTGGCGGATGCGGTGCAGCTCGGGCAGCCAGTTCTTGTCCTTGATGCTGCCGGTGTAGCAGAACTCGTTGGGGCCCTGGATCGCCTCGTAGGGGCCCATGTTCCAGTCGCCGAGCGAGCGCACGACCGGGGGCGGCCACGTGTCGAGACGGCAGACGTGGCGGTAGTTGAGGATGGTGATCGCGGCCTGATAGGTGGGGTGGTCGATGGTGCCTTCCGCCTCGTGGCGCTGCATCATCGCCTCGGTCTCGTGGCCGAGGGCATGGCGCAGCCGGTGCAGCTCGCTCACCAGATGCGGGATGTCGCCGGCCCCGTTGGCGAGGATGAAGGTCTTGAAGCTCTCGGGGTAGGCCAGCGCCCACTCCTGCCCGAGCCAGGTGCCCCATGACTGGCCGTAGTAATGCACGGGGCCGAGGCCGAGCGCGGTGCGCACGGTCTCGGTCTCCTCGACGTAGCGCTCGATGGTCCAGAGCGAGGCGTCGTC
>JAPPNV010000224.1 GCA_028818565.1 Rhodospirillales bacterium
GAGTTCGTGACGCCGGACTGGCTGAAGGACAACCACCACCTGATGAGGGCCGACCTGCGAAAGCTTGCGGCGGCGCTTGCGGAGGAATATTCGGACTGGCCGGCAGCGGTGGACGGCAGCGACGAAGGGGCGTTCTGGCGCGCCGTCCACGGCCTCGCGCAACGCTGGGCGTGGTTCCTGTGGCTGTTCGAGGAGAGGATTCTCGAGCTGTTCGGCCGGGTCAAGGGTCGGAAGAAGCAGCTCGGCCGGCGCGTGTTCAAGATGGCCTCGGAGCGCGCAAAGGCGTTGCGTCCCGGCATTGCGGGCGACCCCGAGCCGATCATCCTCGACGATCTGGAGATCCTGCGGGAGGAGGGAGAGCACGTCCTGGTCGCGCAATCGGTCTGGGTGCTGTGGTGCCTCGGAGGCCCCGAGACCCGCCACATGATGTCCTCCTGGCTGGAGGAGCCGGAGGTCGAGCGCCTGGTCGGGGATGCCATGCATGTCAGCCGCTTCCGGGGCCTTGGCCAGCGCGACGATCTGGTGGAGCGGCTGGCCCGCGAGGCCGGCGGACCGCACCTGGAGCGGCTGGCCGCGCGCGCGGACGAGGAATGCGCCGCGCTGCGCAAGAACATCGCCGATGCCTACGGCAAGCTGAAAGCCTATGTCACTGAGCACGACGGCGACCGTCCTGCGGCGGACCTTCTGTCGTATTTCGTCCTTGAGATCGCAGCGTTCCAGGACGAGCTCGACGATATCGAGACGGCGCGGGACGAGGCTCTCGCCCGCAGCCGCCATGCCGCCCTGCGCCCCATGCTTGGAGGAACCCGCGAAGCGATGGGGCAGACGGCATTTGCCCAGGAGGCGGCTGCGCTGACGGGGCGCATCGAGGCGTTGTTGCAGGACAGTAGTCTTCCGCGCCGTTTCCCGGACCTCGAGTGGGAGCGCTGCCGGGAGCTGGCGGAGCGCTTCCACAGCGCCGTCGTCGAGCCGGGCGCGCACGAGCTCGCCCTGCAGGAGGCGTCCCGGCGCTACGCCGAGAACCCCAGCGCGCAAAACCTCGAAGCGCTGCACGCGGCAGCCTCGGCCGAGCGCGAACACCCCCGCTCGCTTGAGCCGGCGAAGGAGGCGCTCGACGAGATCGCTGACTGTCTCGGCCATCTTGTGGAGCGCTTCGGCTCCATGGCGGACCGCGGCGGAGACGAAGAGGAGGGAGTCGATGGGCGGGAGGCGTCCGGCGGCAAGGCGCGGGATCGCGAGCGCGCGCTGCGCGCCGAGATCGGCGATCTGAAGGCTGCGAACCGGACGGCGGAGGAGCGGATCGCGGTCCTGGAGCAGGCTCTCGCCGACGCCGGGGAGGAAAACGACGGGCTGCGGCGTGAGAAGCACCGGCTTCAGCAGAGGCTCGCCGCCATCGATGGCACAGGGGATCCCTTCCCGGCGGAAGACGAGACCGTGCCCGCGCTGGATAGCTACGCCGATCTTCCGTCCTGGGCGGAGCGGCATTTTCAGGGGCGCGTGGTGCTCGCCGGACGCGCGCTCAGGGCGCTCAGGAGTGCGGGATTCGAGGATGTGGGTCTCGTCGGCAGGGCGATTGAGGTGCTGGCAGGAAGCTACTGGCGGATGAAGACCGGCGGCGGCAAGGCACTGCGCGATGCCTTCGAGGAGGAACTACGCGAACTGCGGCTGCAGGAGACGAAGAGCATCAGCAGAGACCGGCAGGGCAAGGCGCGCGACGATTTCTCGGTCGACTGGGACGGCCGCAGGCTCATGCTGGACCGCCACCTGAAGAACAATGCGAAGACGCGCGATCCCAGGCACTGCCTTCGCGTGTATTTCACCTGGGACGAGACGACACGGCAGGTTGTGATCGGCCACCTTCCCGGACACATGAGAACATAATCAGACACTGGCCTCCGACGACCGCAGCCTGATCGGCGAGAGTCGACCGGAGGCTTGGCTGGCATCCCCGTTGTCCTTTGTGCTCAACAGATCCTCGCCGGTGCTGGCGGCGACCGAGCGGCAGCTGCGTCTGTCGCGCGTCCAAGTGGAGCAGATGTCGGTCAGAACCGGGAGGCGAGCACGCTGATCGCCATCTCCGGGTGGTCCATCGCGGCGCGCATGGCGGTCTCGGCTTCGCCGCCTGCGAACTCTTCCAGCCAATCGAGGCCGGTATCGTCGTCTGGCATGGGTCCGCGTTCCAGTCAGTCGACGAGAGTGCCGGCGGCAGCTTGCGAACACCGCGTCCGGAACATGCTCGGGCCGGTGCAATGCAGCAGGGGACAGGAAGCCGACCGGCGCCTCCGGGAACTGCGCCTGCTCGCCTTCCCGGGGCTGGCGGTGGCGCAAGCAGCCGACCGTGGAGTATCAGCCTTCATCGCCGTCCGCTCGTCCGAGTGGCGCAAGAGGCACAATCAAGTCGGCGTCCAGCTTCGGCTCGTCCCAAGTGCGGACTGAGGGGCGCCAGAACTCCAGCATGGTGTTGTTTCGCACATTGTTTGACGTCGAGATTCCCGGATTATTTGACGCGGCGTAGGGCTGGATTTCCCGGATTGTTGGGTCGTTTCGATGAAGTGCTGGCGGGGTGTCGGCCGGCCGTCGGCGCGTCAAGCCGCTACGCGGCTCCTGCGCTTCGCTCCGGCCCTTCGGGTGACCCGCCGCCGTCCGCCCGACTGAGTGCATCCATGGCCGTAAGCGGAGCTTTCGGCCATGGGCCGATCACTCGACGCATTGTCGTGGCGGGGGCCTGAGGGGTGGTTCCCGAGGTCGGTTCCGCCTCGAACCCCTAGGCGTGAGCGGTGGGAACCGGGAACCGCCCGGCG
>JAPPNV010000047.1 GCA_028818565.1 Rhodospirillales bacterium
CGGCTTCGTCCGCCGGAAGGAGGAGGAGCTTGAGCGCCTCCTCCTTCTCGGGAATCGCCTCCATCAGCGCGGCACGCTCTTCTTCTGCCAGCGCACGCATCTCGGGCTCGCTCTCGGGGTCATCGGCCATTGCCTGGAGGTCGTCGGCCTCGCCGCGGACGGCGCGCAACGCCTCGATCGCCTCCACGATCGGCGAGAGCTGAGTGTACTCGCGCGAGAGCTGCGCAAGCTCGGCAGGTGGCGGCGGCGGTGTTGTGGAGAGCGCCTGACCGAGCTCCCGGTGGCGCTCGAGCACCCGGTCCAGGCGCTCCTCGAACCCGGTGGCAGCGCTCATGGGCCGGGCGCGTAGCGGGCGAGGTGCGTGCCGAGTTCGGCCTCCGGTGCCTCGACCTGAGCACCGCTGTCGAGGTCGCGGACCGTGGCCACGCCGCGCTCCATCTCGTCATCGCCGAGGATAACCGCCGCCGCGGCACGCGCCTGGTCGGCCCGCTTGAGCCGTTTCGACAGCGAGCCGCGGTAGGTCATCTCCACCGCGAGGCCCTCGCGCCTGAGGCGCTGGGCGAGCCCGAGTGCGGCGGCCTCGGCGCGCGTGCCGAGGGGCACGATCGCGATGGGCCGGGGCGCCGCCGCCACGGCACCCACAGTCTCTTCCACCAGCGCGGCAAGCCGCTCGATACCGCCGGCCCAGCCGACTCCCGGCGTCGCCGGCCCGCCCATCGTCTCCACCAGGCCGTCATAGCGGCCGCCCGCGAGAACCGCGCCCTGGGCGCCCAGCGCCTCGGTCGTGAACTCGAAGGCCGTGTGGCAGTAGTAGTCGAGGCCGCGCACGAGGCGGGGGTTGCGGGTGAAGGCGATGTCGAGCGCGCTGAGCCCCTGGCAAACGCCGTCGAAGAATGCCGCCGCCTCCGCGCTCAGGTGCGCGTCGATCGCAGGCGCGTCGGCCAGCACGGCCTTGTCGCCCTCGTCCTTGGAATCGAGGACGCGCAGCGGATTGCGCTTGAGCCGCTGCCTGCTCTCCTCCGACAGGGCGTCTTCGTGGGCCTCGAGATGGGCGACGAGCGCCGCCCGGTAGGCGCGGCGGCTGGCTTCGTCGGCGAGCGTGTTGATCTCCAGCGTGACCTGGTCGAGCACACCCAGCGCCTCGAGCAGGTGTGCGCCGAGGGCAATCACCTCGATATCGGCGAGCGGCTCCGCAGCGCCGATCAGCTCGACGCCGATCTGATGGAATTGCCGCAGCCGGCCCTTCTGCGGCCGCTCGTAGCGGAACATCGGGCCGGCATAGAAGCACTTGAACGGCCGGCGCTCGCCGAAGTTACCGCCGATCACCGCGCGGGCGACGCCCGCCGTGTTCTCGGGCCGGAGCGTGATCTCCGCCCCGCTGCGGTCGGTAAAGGTGTACATCTCCTTGGTCACGATGTCGGAAGTGTCGCCGAGCGTGCGGCGGAACACGTCGCTGAACTCGAAGATCGGCGTCGCCACCTCGGCAAACCCGTAGCGGGCGGCAAGCGTGCGGGCGTGCTCGATGACATGGCGGTGGCGGCGCATCTCGTCCGCCGCAAGGTCGTGCGTTCCACGAACCGGCTGAATTCTACGCACTGTCTGGGTTCCTGAACGGTGCCGGTGCTGCTCCCGGCGTGACGGTGGCGGGTTTAGTGACTCGTTTCGGCTGTCGCGGCAAGCGGCGGGTGCCGCTCTGCGCGCCTACCCGCCGATGGCGGTGCCGGCCAGGAGGCGATCCGGGTCGAGCGCAATATTCCGAATGACCACACCGAGCGGACCGAGTGTCGGTGCCGCGGCGTCGTCGACCTGGATCTCAAGCCCACCGGCGTTGCCGGTCACCATGACCAGGCCGGGCCGGTCCGGTACACGGTACGAATCGCCTGCGTGCAGGATCCGCGTCAGCAGCAGCTCGTTGTCCGGCCCCTGAACCTGAACCCAGCTATCGTCGATTGCCGTAATGACCACGCGAGCGTCGAGATTGCTGCGTCCGTAGACCTTGGGAACGTAGCTGGTAACCACCGGCAGTTCGGGTTCCACCGCCGCCGGGGCCGCGGGCGGGGCGGTCTGCTCCGGCTCGGCGTCGACCGTCGGCTCCGGCGATGCGGGCTCAAGCGCAGCGGTCACGATGCGGCCGGCGTCGGTGGCGTCGGCGCTGCTGGCGGCGCTGCTGATCGGCGCACCGTCGCCCGCGACCGCTTCGTCGGCGCCTGACGCGGGGCTGCTCGTCCCGCCCGTGGCGATGATCGCCAAGTCGAGCGGGGCCGCGATCGGCGAACCTCGATCGGTGGTTGCCGCAGGTGCAACGACCGGCTCGCTCGGCGCGGCCACCTCGGCCACCGGGACGGGCTCGGCCGGCGCTGTCGGCTCTGGCGCCGCTTCGACCTCGGCAGGCGACGACGGGGCCTGTGCGACCTCCGGCTGCGATGCCTGAAGCGCGGCCACCTCCGTCGTCTCGGCCGGCCCGGACTCATCCCAAACCTCGGCCGCCGGGACAAGACTTCCCTCGGCGACATCCGCCGTAGCGGGATCCGCTGGTGCCGGATCTGCCGGAGCGGGCTCTTCCTGCCGTACTGCCGCCGGAGCGGGCTCGGGCGGCGCGGGGGTCGCGTCGTCCCCGACAACTGCTGCGGGCGGCGCGGCAGCAGTCTCCACCGCAGCCTCGGCGGTCGTCTCGACCGGGTTCGCGGCAGCTGTTTCCGCGGCCGGCTCGGCCGCAGGCGTCGCATCGTCCGTCACGGCAGCCGTTTGGCTCGCGACAGCTGTCCCCTCCGGCGCGACGGTCTCGCTCAGGCCCACCGCCTCGGTCAGCCGGGTCGAAACGTCGTCGACGAGGTCTGTCGCGATCTGTCCGCCGGTGGACTGATACTGCCAGCCGCCGTAGGCGAGGCCCGCCAGCACCAGAACAAGGAGGATAAGCCAGAATTTCGGTTTGGGGCTGCTATCGGTGGGTGACGGAAAGGAGAGCCGCTGCTCGCCCTTGTCGAGGCTTTGCTCGCGCTTGAAGGCGTCGACCATCTCGTCGGGATCGAGCCCGAGAAAGCCCGAATAGCTGCGCAGGAACCCGATCGCGTAGGTCGAGCCGGGGATTTGGTCGAACCGGCCTTCCTCCAGCGCTTCGAGATAATGCTCCTGTATACGCAGCACGTGGGCGACATCAGCCACGCTGTAGCCGCCCCTGGTCCGCGCTTCTCGCAGCTCTTCGCAGAAGCTCGGGAGGGCATGTGGATCGTCGCGGCCCGTCTCGTGAACGAGTCGCGGCCCGGCCAGATCAGGCTCGGCTGCCTCGAACGGCACCCGCAGAGGTTCCTTCATGACTCGCGTCCCGCAACAGCGAGCACGCACGCCGCCCTCCCAGCTGGCGTTGCGCGCTCAGGTACCCGTTTGCGAACGTCTAATCCGCTCCATACTTATTCGCGTCACCGCCTCGTTTCGCCAGTTGTCTTTCTGGCGTTAGAAGACTGCGACCCGATCAGCCGTCCCCCGCTACTAACAGCTAGGCAGGCGATGGTATCATCGGCTGTCATGCAACGCAATCATAGACTTACGCACTGTAATACTGCTGTCATGCGCTAGCGGGCAGCGGACGAGGTGTCTGTCGTTTACCGTCGGCAAGGCTTTCGGCACCACGTTCGGCGCTGAATGCGAGCGCATTTACTGACTGATGCACCAGTTCCGAGATAATCTCGCTTGTGGACTGTTCCGACGTCACCATGCCGACACTTTGGCCGGCCATCAGAGAACCGGCCTCGACGTCGCCTTCGATCGCAGCCCGCCGCAGCGCGCCGGCCCAGAAATGCTCGATCGCAAGCCGGGCCTCACCAAGTTCCAACTCACCCTGGCGATAGCGCGCGATGGTCTCCCTCTGAAACGCCTCGAAGCGCTCGGTCGCCTTGTTGGCGATGGCGCGCACCGGAATCACCGGAAAATCGGGATCGATCTGTACCGAAAGCCGCGCGTCGCGGGCATTCGCGCGGATCATCGCCTGCTTGAAGCGCGGATGAGCGATGGATTCCGTCGCGCAGACAAAGCGCGTGCCGAGCTGGCAACCGGCGGCGCCCATTGCCAGATAGAGCGCGACCGCATCGCCGCGCCCGATGCCGCCGCCGACGAAGACCGGCACTTGGTCGAAATGGGGCAGCACCTCCTGGGCCAGCACGCTGGTGGAGACCGGCCCGATGTGCCCGCCCGCCTCCATGCCTTCGATGATGAGCGCGTCGATGCCCTGCTTGGCGAGCCTGCGGGCGAGCGGCAGCGTCGGTGCAAAGGCGACGACGCGGGTGCCGGCGTCCTTCAGCGTCTCGATCGTCCTCTTGGGCGGCAACCCGCCGGCCAGCACCACATGGCCGACGCGTCGCTCAACGCAGGTCGCAACGAGGGCGTCGAGCTCCGGGTGCATGACGATGATGTTGACCCCGAAGGGCTTGTCGCAGCGCTCGTAGACCCCGTCGATCTCCGCCGCGAGCTGATCCGGAGCCAACGAGCCGCATGCCACCACGCCGAAGCCGCCGGCGTTGGAGATGGCGGCCACCAGGTTCCGCTCGGAGACCCACGACATCGCCCCGCCCATGAGCGCGTAGCGGGTGCCGAGGAACGCACGCCCCCGCGCCCAGTAGGCATCGAGCCGCTGGAGCGCGCTTTCGCGCGCTTCAGTCATGTGCCGTGCGCGGGACGGTGCCCAATTCAGGGCTCACGGTCGTCCAGCCCGTAGGCCGCGTGCAGGGAGCGCACGGCGAGCTCGGTATAGTCCTCGGACACCAGCACGCTGATCTTGATCTCCGAGGTCGAGATCACCTGGATATTGATGCCCTTCTCGGCAAGCGCTGCAAACATCGTCTGCGCCACCCCGGCGTGGCTGCGCATGCCGACCCCGATCACCGAGACCTTGACCACGCCGTGGTCCGCCACCAACCGCTCGAAGGCGACGGCGCTCCGCGTCTCCTCCAGGATCGCGATCGAGCGATCCAGATCGGCCTCGGTCACCGTAAAGGTGAGGTCCGTCGTGCCGTCGGCGGAGATGTTCTGTACGATCATGTCGACATTGACGTTGCCGTCCGCCAGCGGCCCGAAGATGCTCGCCGCGACGCCGGGGCGGTCGGCGACGCCCATCACCGTGATCTTGGCCTCGTCCCTGCTGTAGGCGATCCCGCTGACCCGCTCCTGTTCCACGATGTCGTCCTCATCGACCACGAATGTTCCGGGGGTGTTGGCGAAGCTGGAGGCGACCTGAAGCGGCACCTGGTGCTTCATCGCCATCTCGACGGCGCGCGTCTGCAAGACCTTGGCGCCGACCGAGGCGAGCTCCAGCATCTCCTCGTAGGTGATCTTAGTCAGCTTGCGCGCAGTCGCAACGATGCGCGGATCGGCGGTGAACACGCCTTCCACGTCCGTGAAAATGTCGCAACGGTCCGCGCCCAGCGCCGCCGCGAGCGCCACTGCCGAGGTATCGGTGCCGCCCCGGCCCAGCGTCGTGATCCGCCCGAGCGGGCCCAGGCCCTGAAAGCCTGCAACCACCGGCACCTCGCGCCGGGTCAGGCGGTTGTGCAGCTCTTCCGTCTCGATCCCCTCGATCCGCGCGCGCCCGTGGCCGCCGTCGGTGCGGATCGGGATTTGCCAGCCGAGCCACGAGCGCGCCGTGACGCCTCGGTGTTGCAGCGCCAGCGCCAGCAGGCCGGCGGTGATCTGCTCGCCCGCAGCGGCGACGGTGTCGTATTCCCGCGCGTCGTGGAGCGGCGCCGCCGCCCGGACCCAGGAAACCAGCTGGTCGGTGGTGCCGGCCATGGCCGAAACCACGACCGCGATCCCGTCACCTGCATCGAATGCTGCCTTCACCCGGTCGGCGACGGCGTTGATGCGGTCGAGGTCAGCCAGCGACGTGCCGCCGTATTTGTGAACGATGAGTGCCATCGGATGGGACGCGTCCGCGCCGGAGAGGCGACGCTTGCCGGTCGTGGAGACGCCCCTACATACTGACTCGGCTGTGGCCGCGCAAGCAGGCGGCTTGGCGGGTAGGAAAGACGACGATGGCCGGGAACGGGCGAGAACAGGAGCCGCCAGAGGCCTCAAAGGGGGCTGAGGCGCCCCGCGCTGCGGCGGCCGAGCCCGCCACCAACCCCAGCGTCGATCCGGCGGAGATCGAGCGCTTCGCCGCGCTTGCCGAGCGGTGGTGGGACCGCCACGGCGCGTTCCGCGCGCTCCACGCGCTCAACCCGGTGCGCATTGCCTACGTGCGGGACGCGCTGGTGGCCGACGCCCCCGCCTGCGCGCGAGCCGACGCAGCAGCGGCACTCAAACCGCTGGCCGGCCTCAGGCTCCTCGATGTCGGCTGCGGCGGCGGCCTGATGGCCGAGCCCCTGTGTCGGCTGGGCGCCCATGTGGTCGCAATCGATGCGGCGGAGGCCAACGTGCGCGCGGCCCGCCACCACGCCGAGGAACAGGGGCTCGCCATCGACTACCGCCACGCTACGGCAGAGGCCCTGGCCGCAGACGGCGAGCGGTTCGACGCCGTGCTGGCGCTGGAGATCGTCGAGCATGTGGCCGATCTCGACGTCTTCGCCGAGGCTTGCGCGAGTCTGGTCAAGCCCGGAGGGACCTTCGTCGTGGCGACGCTCAACCGCACGCTCGCGGCCTACGCGCTCGCCGTCGTGGCGGCCGAACGGATTTTGGGCTGGCTACCGGCCGGCAGCCACGACTGGTCGCGCTTCGTGCGCCCGGCCGAGATGGTGCGCCTGCTGCGCCGCCACGGCCTCGGCGTCGCCGACATGCGGGGCATGGTCTACAACCCGCTGGCCGGCGGCTGGACGACGAGCCCCAACCTTGCGGTGAACTACATCGTCCACGCCAGGAAGCCCGGCGACTGAGCGCGAGGCGGCCGTACCGTACGTTGCCGGAGAACTAAGCGTCGTGGCGGGGGACCCAGGGGACCTCGCCGACCTCGATCCCTTCGTCGGCGAGTTCGCCGACCTCCTCCTTGGTCGCATCGCCGTAGATGTTGCGGCGCTCGACCTCGCCGTAGTGAATCTTGCGCGCCTCCTCGGGGAAGCTCTCACCCACATGATCGAAATTCTGCTCGATGTAGGAGCGCATGCGCCGCAGCGTCCCGATCGCGCGGGCCATCTCCGGCGGCGTCGGCTTGGGTGCGGGCGCAGGTGTCGGCGCAGGCTCCGGCTCTCCCCGCGCCTTGTTGTTGACCGCGATGTTGGGGGCCATCGGCGCCTTCGCGACCTTGACGTCGCCGCAGTAAGGACAGGCAATCTCGCCCGCCTCCGCTTGCTGCTCGTAGCTCGCCGAGTCGGCGAAGTAGGCCTCGAACACGTGGTCCTTGCCGCACTTGAGGTCGAACACGATCATGGGCGCGCGCCCGGCTCGCTGATACGGTCCATGCAACGTACCATAAAACCCCGAATCCATACGAAAATCCAATTGGCCTCACGGCCAATGCCGCCATGCACCGCCACCGATCACGCGTTCCCTCTTCCTGGATCACCCACTACGCAGGCCTGATCGCCGAAGGCGGCCATGTCCTCGACCTGGCCTGCGGCGGGGGCCGGCACACGCGCTACCTGCGGGGCCAGGGCCTGCGGGTCACGGCCATCGACATCGAGACTTCGGGCCTCGCCGATCTCGCGGACGATCCCCTGGTCGAGATCGTCGAGATGGACCTGGAGCGCCCCGGCGCTGAGCCGCTCTCCGGGCGACGCTTCGACGCTGTCGTGGTAACGGACTATTTGTTCCGCCCGCTGCTGGTGCCGCTTATGGATTGCCTGCTGCCGGGCGGCGTCTTCCTCTACGAGACCTTCGCTGTGGGCAACGAACGCTTCGGCCGCCCGCGCAATCCGGACTTCCTGCTACGGCGCGGCGAGCTGCTGGCGCTCGCCGAAGGGCGTCTCGCGGTCGTCGCCTACGAGCACCGCACGGTCCCGCCGCCCAACCCCAGGATCGTTCAGCACCTCTGCGCCCGGAAGCCCACAAAGCCCGCAATGTAACAGGGCCGGACCGTGAAGCGGCCCGAAGCGCGCGCCCGCCGTTGAGGGAAACAAGAAATTCACCCGGCGGCGCGGCGGGGTTCCTGTTCAGAGCCGGCCGGCGGCGAGAAGGCGCGGTCGTGCGCGAGCGCCGGTATGGCGGCCCGCGCTTGCTCCACGCGCGCAAGCTCGAGATCAGCTGTGATGATGCCGACGCCCTCGCCGGCATCGGCCAGCACCCCGCCCCAGGGATCGACGATCAGCGAGTGGCCGTAGGTCTTGCGGTCGCCGGAATGGCTGCCCCACATGCAGGGCGCGATGACGAAGCAGCCGCTCTCGATGGCGCGCGCGCGCATCAGTATGTGCCAGTGCGCCTCGCCGGTGTGCTTGGTGAAGGCCGCCGGCACGGTGATCAGCCGCGCGCCGGCGTGGGCCAAGGCGCGGTAAAGCTGCGGAAATCGCAGGTCATAGCAGACGGTCATGCCGAGGCCGCCCCAGGGCGTCTCCGCCACCACCGCCTGCCCGCCGGGACGGAAGGAATCGCTCTCCCGGTAGACCTCGCCGTTGGGCAGGTCGACGTCGAACATGTGGATCTTGTCGTAGGTTGCGACGATCCGGCCCGAGGGGTCGATCAGCAGGGAGCGGTTTGAGATGCGGCCGTCGCCGGCGTCCGCACCCATCGAGCCCGCGAGCAGCCAAACCTGCAACTCCTCGGCGAGCGCGCTGAAAAACCGGGCCGCCGGATGGGCGTCGAGCGGCGCGGCGCTCGCCCGCACCAGTTCCGTCCGGTGGTCCATGAGGGCGACATTTTCCGGCAGCGCGATCAGCTCCGCGCAGGCGGCGCGGGCCTCGCGCACCAGGGCGCCGGCCGCCTCGAGATTGGCCTGCAGGTCCTGGCCGCTGGAGGGCTGAACGCAGGCGACCCGAAGGGTTTCGGTCATGGTATCCCCCAAGTCTCGGTGCAGGCCGGCATCATGGACGGCGCGGCAAGGCGCGTGCAAGGGTCGCGACATCAACCCGCACGGCGCCCGCCTTGCGCAACGCGCGGGCGCAGGCCGAAACGGTCGCCCCGGTGGTCATGACGTCGTCCACCAGGAGGACGTTACGCCCGTCCACGAAAGACGTGCGCGAGCGCCGCACCGCGAAGGCGCCCCGCACGTTGCGCCGCCTTTCGGCGCCGGAGAGCCGGGTCTGGGGTGGCGTGCGGCGGGTGCGCACCAGCAGGTCGGGCACCACCACCGCACCCGCCTGACGGGCCATGAGCCTGGCGAGCACAGCCGCCTGGTTGAATCGCCGCGCCAGCAGCCGCCAGCGATGGAGCGGCACCGGCACCACCACGTCCGCTTCGGACAGGAGCGGCGCCCCCGCCCGATGGAGCCACGTCGCCAGCCTGGGTGCGAGCCAAGAACGATCGGCCATCTTGAAGGCGAGGATCAGCTCGCGTCCGGCGCCTTGGTAAAGGAAGGCCGCGCGCGCCCGGTCGAAGTCCGGCGGCACGCGGGCGCAGTCGCCACAGATGGCGTCGGGGGCCGCCTCGATATCGAACGGCAGGCCGCAGCGGGCGCAACAGGGCCGGCCGATGAAGGTGACGCGGGTCCAGCAATCGGGGCAGAGCCCCCCGGCTGCGCTTACCGGCGCATCGCACGCAAGGCAGGACGGCGGCAGCACGAGGTCGATCGCGCCTCCGGCGGCCCTGCGCGCCAGCGCCGCCAAGGGTCCCGCCTGTGCGCCTCCTGGCATCCGCCGGCAACTCCCGATGCTTCCAGCCTCGCGTCCATCATGCCATAACCCGCGTCATGGCCCAGCGCGCGCCCAACCCGCCTTTTTCACCACGACCATGGTGAGAAATGCGGGCTAAGCCCGACGGCGCCGCGGTCTTCGACCGCAGAGCCGTGCGCGCCCACCGCGACCGCGCCGCCCCCGGCTTTGCGGGACGTGGCGACTTCCTTGTCCGCGAGGTGGGCGAACGGCTGGTGGGCCGGCTCGACGACGTCAAACACCGCTTCGCCCGCGTTCTCGACCTCGGCTGCCACGGCGGGCAGCTAGAGCCGCTGCTGCGCCGACAGGCGGCGCCCGACTTGCTGATCGAGGCCGATCTCTCTCCCGCAATGGTGGAGTGCGCAGCCGGATCCGCGCGCCTTGCCGCCGACGAGGAGTGGCTCCCGTTCCGCGCGGGCTCGCTCGATCTCGTGGTGAGCGTACTCAGTTTGCATTGGGTGAACGACCTGCCGGGCACGCTGGTCCAGATCAGGCAGGCGCTCAAGCCGGACGGGCTGCTGCTCGCCGCGATGCTGGGCGGCGAGACCCTGTTCGAGCTGCGCGAATCGTTCCTGCGGGCCGAGGCCGGCGAGGAAGATGGCGCCCGTCCGCATGTCTCGCCGTTCCCCGATGTGCAGACGCTAGGCGCCCTGCTGCAACGGACGGGCTTCGCGCTACCGGTGATCGACAGCGACCGGATCACGGTCACCTATGCGAACCCCGAAGCGCTGATGCGCGATCTACGCGCCATGGGCGAGACCAACGCCACCGCCGGGCGGGCGCGGCACGTCGCGAGGCGTGGCACGTTCCGCACCGCGGCGGCCTGCTACCGGGAGATGTTCGGCGACGCGGACGGGCGAATCCCGGCGACCTTCCAGGTGCTCTACCTCATCGGCTGGCGGCCCCATGACTCCCAGCAGCAGCCCGCCCGCCGGGGCAGCGGAACCGTCGGGCTGGCACAGGTTCTCAGTTCGCGCGAACGATAGGGCCGATTACGCCCTCGATCGCCTCGCAAGTCACGACGCCTGCGCGCAGCAGACGGGCGGTCTCTCCGGTCAGGTCGAGCAGCGTCGAGCCGAGGCTGTCGGCGGCCCGGCCACCGTCGACGATCAGAGCGACGTGCGATCCGAGACCGGCCGCAACCTCGGCGGCGGTGAGCGGGCTCGGCGCGCCAGAGGGGTTGGCGCTTGGCGCCGTCAAGGGCCGCTCAGAGGCTTCGACCACGGCACGTGCGGTCTTGTTGCCGGGAATCCGCAGCGAGACGCCGGGCGCCCCCTGGTGAACCAGCGGAGAGAGGGGAGAGCCCGCCGCACGCGGCAGCACCAGGGTCAGCGGGCCGGGCCAGAAGGCCTCGGCGAGCGCCAGGGCCGGCGCAGAGAACTCACCACAGGCTTCGGCCATCGTCATCGTGGCGATGAGGGCGATGAGGGGCTTGTCGGCCGGCCGGCCCTTGGCGCGGAATACGCCTGCTACGGCCGCATCGCTGGTGGCATCCGCGGCGAGGCCGTAGACCGTGTCGGTGGGCAGGCCGATCAGCCCGCCGTCGCGAATCACCCGCGCGGCCTGTGCGATGGCCGCCTGCGTCGGCTTGAGGCACGGTGGGCTGGCCTGGGCATCGGATTGCACCATTCCGCTAGCTCGCACCGCTCGCCACGAAGGGCGGGTTGATAAAGCCCGCCTTGCCATAGCTGAGCGTGCGTCCATTCAAATCGCGGACGTGGCCGCCCGCCGCCTCCAGAACCGCCTGGCCGGCGGCGGTGTCCCATTCCATGGTGCGGCCGAAACGGGGGTATATGTCGGCCTCACCCCGCGCAAGCAGGCCGAACTTCAGCGCGCTCCCGGCGCTCACGGTCCGCGCGGCCCCGAGACCCGCGATATATGCGTTGGTCTCGGCGTCGCGGTGCAGGCGGCTGGCGACGACCGCAGGGCCCTGGGCAGGCACCGGACGCGCCCGGATCGCCTGCGGCGGGCCGTCGCCCACGATGCGCACCGCTCCTCCCATCCCGTCGGCGACGTAGGTCTCCCCCTGGACCGGGGCGTGCAGCACGCCCACCACCGGCCGACCCGCCTCGATCAACGCGATGTTGACCGTGAACTCGCCGGTCCGCGCAATGAACTCCCTGGTGCCGTCGAGCGGGTCGACGAGCCAGAAGCGTCCGCCAGCGGGAGCCGGGCCCGTGCTTGTGCTCTCCTCGGAAATCACGGGGATGCCGGGGTCGGCGGCCAGCAGGCCTGCGACGATGATGCGGTCTGCGGCGCGGTCCGCCTCGGTCACGGGCGTGCAGTCGGCCTTGGTCTCGACCGGCGTGCCGTCGCGGTAGAAGACCATGATCGTCCGCCCAGCCTCCAGCGCCAATTGCCGTGCGGCGGCAGCCAGCCTCGCGTAGTCCTCATAGCTCGCGACCGGCATCGGCCGTCCCCGGTGTTCAAATTCACGTCATCCGAGCGAATGCACTTTCGTGTGCCGCCGATATACACCACAATGACTTGGGCTTTACATGGTACGACGATCCGCCGAGGCGGAGCGAAGCCCCAATTCAAACCAATCAAAATCGCGTCTGCGAGGAGGAGACAAAGGAAATGATCAAGGAAACCGTGGTCGCCGTGAGTATCGTTACCATGGCGGCCGGCGCCGCTCTTGCGCCGTCAGCCGTGTCCGCTGGGGAGCATCCGATCGTCGTTGCGGACTCGCACGACGATCCCTGCAACCCGTGCGGGGCCTGCAACCCGTGCGAGGCTTGCAACCCGTGCGAGGCTTGCAACCCATGCGAATCTTCCTTGGACGAGGGCATCGTCGTCGCGGATGCCTGCAACCCGTGCGATCCGTGTGGGGCTTGCAACCCGTGCGATCCGTGTGGGGCTTGCAACCCGTGCGATCCGTGTGCTGCCGAGTAAGATCGGGAGTAACGACAACGGTATCCAAGGGCGCCGCCTCGGGAGAGGCGGCGTTCTTTATTGCGGTACGGGAGCCGTGACAGCGGCGGACCGGCTGCGCTTCAGGTTCTCTGGGCGAGGGCCGCCTCGATAGCGGCGATCTGAGCCTCGATATCTACCTCGGCCTGCGAGACGACCTCGAGGCGGCGATCCTCGAGGGTATCCTTCTTCGGATTCTGGGCCGCCCAGTTCTCGATCACCTGATCCCGCGCTTTGACCAGCAGGATGATCTGCGGCCAGAAGAGGCGGACCATGGCGCCGACCCAGCGGTTGGTCGGCCATGACGGACGGGCGTGGTCGATGACGAAGCGGCCGATCACCTTGGCGACATCGTCGGCGCGATACCAGGTCTCGCCGGTGACCCAGCGGTTGGTGGTGAAAAGCCTGAGAGGCTGACCCTTCGACCCCATCGAGATGGCGATGACGTGGGTGAGCGCGTCGTCGCCCTTGGGCCACTTGTCGCGGCTCTTGCGGCGCATGGGCTTCATGCCGCGCGGCATCCCCTTGGCACGGACGAAGGTGTGGAAGTGCCCGTGCTCGGTGTCCCGGAAGCCGCCGGGATGGGCGTGGTAGAAGTACTGGGAGTAGCTCTGCCCGTCGTAGACGTCTCCCTTGGGGTAATGATCCCACTCGTAGAACGTCCCGCGCCCGCGCAGCAGCTCGCTCACCACGTTGTCGCCGGTCCTGCTGAGAACCCGCTCGACCTCCTGCACCTCTTCGCCGGCGGCGAGCATCATGCGCAGCCGCTTCACCGGCTGCGTCGCCATGTCGAGGTGGCGGGTCTCCTCCTGCCGCTCGCTCTTCGTCGCTGTGGCCTGGGCCATCCTGTTGCCCTGTCGCCTGTTCGCTGGCCGTGCCGCCAGGGAAAGATAGTGCCGCGGACTTGCTCTTGCCAGACCGAGAAGGCTATCCCCCCGCGTCCGGATCGACGACGAGGCGGAAGCCGACGAGGATGTGCTTGATGTCCGCCGGCCGGCCGTGCCGCGCCGCAGGGCGGCAGACGCCGCAGCCGCTGTCGTCCCACGATCCGCCCTTGACGAGGAAGCGCCCCGGATTGCCTGGCGAGGCGGTCCACTCGAAGACCATGCCTGCCGGATCGAGCAGGCCGTATGGGCTCGCACCGGCAGGAAAGCTGCCGACCGGCAGCGTGTCGAAGGGGCCGGAATCGTGGCTGTTCAGCAGAGCGGGGTCGTACGTGTCGCCCCAGGGGAAGATTCGGCCACCGGGCCCGCGGGCGGCCTTCTCCCATTCGAGTTCTGTCGGCAAGCGCCAGGCACGTCCGGTCTCGGCCGAGAGCCAGGCCGCGTAGGTATTCGCGTCGTCGTGCGAGACCATCACCACCGGATGGTCCTCGCGTCCCGGCGGCGGTTTCCCTTCCGCCCACGCGTGGCGGCGGGTGCGCTCGTAGGGGTGGATCAGCCGGTAACCGCGCCAGGTCTCGGGATCGACATCGGGGACGCGATGGCCGGTGGCATCCAGGAATGCCTGGTATTGGGCGTTGGTGATCAGCGAGCGCGTGATGGAGAAACCGTCCAGCGACTTGAGTCCACGCGGGCGCTCGCGGTCGTACCAGCCGCGCTCGCGCGTTCTGGAGTGTCCGTAGGCCGCCTCGTCGAGCTGGTAAGCGTACTCACGCTCGGCATCGTCGGAACCCGCGATGAAGGGGCCGGCCGGCACGTCCACCAGCGCCGGAACCGGCACCGCATCGGCATGCGCGGCGCCGGCGAGGGCAGCGCCGGAGGCCGCGAAACACAGGGCAAGCAAGGCGCGAAGGAGGATCATCCCTGGAATCTATTCGCAGGCCGCCCGGTAGAGGAGTCACAAAAATTTGAGTGGAAGAGGTTTGCCCGGCACGATGCGGTCGCCGACAATTCGTACAGAACACAGTCATCAAGGGAGGCCCGACATGCCACGCTCGAAACCCCTGCTTGCCGGAACGGTGGTCCCCGTGGTCATCGGGCTTGCGGTCGCCGCAGGTGGCGGCCACGCCACGGCCGGTACGTCCACTGGCGAGAGTCCGACGGCGACCCCGCAGCATCAGGGTCCGGGCGTGCTCCTCTTCGCCTCGTGCAACCCCTGCGGGCCATGCAACCCGTGCAATCCGTGCGCGGCGGCTTGCGGGCCGTGCAACCCGTGCGAACCCTGCAATCCCTGTGCCGGTGCCTGTGGTGCTTGCGGGCCGTGTAGTCCGTGTGATCCGTGCAATCCCTGTGCGGGCGCCTGCGGCCCTTGCGGACCGTGCAACCCCTGCAATCCCTGCGCCAGCGCCTGCGGCCCGTGCGGCGCCTGCAACCCGTGCGCAGCGGGCGCTGCGGTCAGCTCGGACTGCGTGGTGCCGCGCCTCGCCGCCGCGAGCAGCCCCTGTGGGCCCTGCAGCCCCTGCGGTCCTTGCAGTCCGTGCAATCCCTGTGCGGGTGCCTGCAACCCATGCGGACCGTGCGCACCCTGTAATCCATGCGCGGCCGCTTGCGCGCCGTGCAGTCCCTGCGGTCCTTGCAGCCCCTGCGAGCCGTGCAACCCATGCGCCGCCGCCTGTGCACCGTGCAACCCCTGTGGTCCATGCAACCCTTGCGCGGCAGCAAACCCGTGCAATCCCTGCAATCCGTGTGCGGCGAACCCATGCGGCCCGTGCGGGCCTTGCAACCCGTGCAATCCCTGCGCCGCCGGCGAGGCGATCGAGCTGACCGCAGACGAGGCTCGAGACGCCTATGCCTGCATCAGCGCGACCCTGACCGAGGGCTACGCCAAGTCCGGCAACCAATGGGCGGCGGTCTACCGGAACTGGAGGAACGTCGCGGCCCAGCCCTACGTCTCCGACACCCACGGCGCGCGCTACGTCAACAACTATGCCAACGACATCGGCGCCGATAACTACAGCCTCTTCGAAGAGGCGGGCCCGTCGCCCGTCGGCACCGTGCTCGCCAAGGACAGCTTCGTCGTCAAGCCCAACGGCATGATCGGCGCCGGTCCGCTCTTCCTGATGGAGAAGATGGAGGCGGGCTTCGACGCGGAGTCCGGCGACTGGCGCTACACGCTGATCATGCCGAACGGCCGGACGATCGGCACGACCGGCGGAAAGGGCGCCAAGACCGTCGTCTTCTGCGCCGAATGTCACCTCGACGAGGAAACGGACAGCCGCTTCTTCCTCGACGAAGAGTATCGGGTCCAGTAGGCATTCGCCGGCGGCGGGCTGTTCCCCGGAGCGGCGCGCCACCGGCCGCTATCTATTCCAGGCCTCCTGCCAGGCCGCGAACTCAGACGGCTTGATGCGGTAGCGCGCAAAATTGCCCTCGTGGAGCGACAATAGCTCCCGCTCGACCAACCTGCGAAAGCGCTCACGCTCCTGCTCGGCAACGCTCTTGCCAACCCACGCTTCGATTGCGGTGGCCGCCTGCCTTAGATCCATGCACCCGCGAACGACAACACTGACGAGCTCGCGCAGCGCCGCCCGGTGACGCATCCGAAACGGATCGGGTTCCCCGAGCGACTGGCGAACGGCAGAGTAACGGACGGCGGAGCGCTCGTAGGCCCAGACGAACACGTCGCGAAGAAGCTCGACGCGATTGAGCTCGTAGACGCCCAGCAGGGCTTCCGTATAGAGGTCCCTCGACACGTCCTCGAAGGAGAGTGGCGACAGGTTCGCCTTGATGAGGGGGATATTCGCCGCCAGGCGGGACACGCGCTTGTTCACGTCGTCGAAGGGTTGCAAATAGGGTAGCTGCACCAACGCAAGGAACGCTTGCTCGAACGGGTCTTCGATTGCCGAAGCCTTGATGAGAAACCTGTCGAAGCACTCCTCGATGAGCTGCGGCACTTCCAACGGATGAAAAACGGAGTGAGTGACCCTGACACCGATATGCCGCAACCGTCCCACCGCGTCCGGATTGTCGAGTAAGCCGTCGGCCAGCGCCGCATGAAGGTTGAGAATGGTGTAGCGGTTGAATCCGATGTCCGCCGCCGCGTCCACGAGAAACTCGATGGCGTCTTTGTGATTAAGGATCATCTGCGCGTCGCGCCGGTCCTTCCCCTCCGCTTCCGCACCGACTTCGAGAAGCCGCTTGGTATCGAGCAGCGAATAGGTGTTGCCCTCCAGGCGGCTCGAATTCCACGAGAGGTCGATGAGTAGCCTGTTCAATTTCTGCTTCGCGTAGGTGCCGGCAGGCTCGGTAGCGGCCAGCGACGTACCGACTTCCCTCAGATGACTGCGCTCGGCTTCAGAGAGATAGGGGGTTTCGTTGGGCCGGTATGACTCTATGAATCCCGGGTCATAACCCACAGGCTTCCGTGCTTCGATCGGTTGACGGACGTATTCCTGCACCTGTGCACCTGCCTTAGACACTATCGACTTTACATGGACCGATACGCTCCCTTCGAGGCTCCCCGATGCAACCTGTCCTAATTCGACCCGGACGGCTCGGGGTTCGTGGTAGCGCGCCCCGCGTCCCGCTCCCTCCATCGCGAGACGCTTGCTGTTGACGAGGCTCTTGAGTCGGTATTGCAAGGTCCGGTGTGCCGGCGCGACCTCCAGAGCTTCCGCGATCTGCCGCGCGGTCATGCCGTCGGGACTGCAGCGCACAGCTTCCTCGATCGCCCGCAGGTCCTCCTCCTGAATGCGTCTGGCCACAATGATCCTCAAACTTGCGTGAAAGGCGTTACACGCAAATTACAAGTATTTTGCGCAATAATCAACTTTATGCGCAAAAAGCGACAAGAATTTGTGAGCATATATTGCGCATAGACCGTGCCGCGCAACTATGGCGGGGCTGCTTGACCGCAACGATGCGTCGGGAGGCGGCAACGCGCCTCCCCAAAAACGAGCCTCATCTGCCCTCGCCACGTTGCGGTGCCGAAATCTCAGGCCGAGACGCCGCCATTCCTTGATCGCGGGGGCGAACCCGGCCTATGTTCGCCGTTTCACCGCATGATCGGGACCAGAGCCAAGGAGATACCCGTGCGCGCACGACACGTCCTCGCCGTTGCCCTCGCCACCTTCATGATGGCGGCGAGCGCCTCCGCCATTGCCGCCGATGTGAAGAAGGGCAAGAAGGTCTTCAAGAAATGCAAGGTGTGCCACACCGTCAAGGAAGGCGGGAAGCACAAGGTCGGCCCCAACCTCCACGGCGTCTTCGGCCGCACCTCGGGCACGGCTGAGGGCTTCAAGAAGTACTCGAAGGCGATGAAGGACGCGGCGATCGTCTGGGACGAGGAGACGATCAGAGCCTACATTGCCGATCCCAAGGGCTACATACCGAAGAACAAGATGGCGTTTAAGGGGGTCAGGAAAGAGAAGGACCGCGACAACCTGATGGCCTACCTCAAGGAAGCGACCGGGGCCGAGTAGTCCCGAGGGAAACGTTCGGCGCGCGTTGATCGGGGGCAGCCATGCCCGAATTCGAACTGCGCGACCACATTCGCACGATTCCCGACTTCCCCAAGCCCGGCATCCTCTTCTACGACATCTCGACCCTGCTCGCCCATGCCGAGGCCTGGGGCGAGACGGTGCGACAACTCGCCGATGTGGTGGGCAGTCACAAGCCCGATCTCCTGGCAGGCATCGAATCCCGGGGCTTTCTGGTCGCTGCGCCGGTGGCGCATGCGCTCGGCTGCGGCTTCATCATGGTGCGCAAGAAGGGCAAGCTGCCGGGTGAGACCGTGGCGTATGAATACGCGCTCGAATACGGCACCGACCAGGTCGAGGTGCAGGCCGACGCCGTGGCACCCGGCCAGCGGGTCGTCCTGGTCGACGATCTGCTCGCAACCGGGGGCACGGCGGCCGCATCGCATGCGCTGCTGCGCCAACTGGGCGCCGAGGTGGCGGCGGCGGTCTTCATCATCGAGCTGAGCTTCCTCGGCGGGCGTCAACGTCTCGACCTGCCGACCACCTCCCTCATCGCCTACGACGAATAGAAGCCGGACGGCGGCGCGGGAAACTCGGGAGACTTCCATGGCAATCGCCGTAATCGGAGGCACCGGCCCCCAGGGCCGAGGGCTGACGCAGCGCTGCGCGCTCGCCGGCATCGACGTCGTCGTCGGCTCGCGCGATGCCGGCCGCGCGGCGGAGATTGCCGCCGACCTGAGTGCCGGCGTGCCGGGCGCGCCGGGGGCGATCGAAGGCGCCGCCAACGCCGACGCGGTCACGCGGGCCGAGCACATGGTCGTGCTGGCGGTGCCGTGGAGCGCGCACCAGGCGACCCTCGCGGGGCTTACCGAGGCGCTGCAGGGCAAGATCCTGGTCGACATGGCGGTGCCGCTCGCGGACGGCAATCCCCGCAAGGCAGCGATGCCGCCGGAAGGCTCGGCGACCGAGGCGGCGCAGGCGATGTTGGGCGAGGGCGTCGCCGTGGTGGGGGCGTTCCACAACGTCTCCGCCCACGTGCTCGCCGCCCTCGATCAGCCGATCAACTGCGACATTCTCGTCTGCGGCGACGACCTGGAGGCGAAGCGCGCGGTGATGGAACTGATCGAGACCATCGGCGCCCGCGCCTACAACTGCGGCCCCGCCGAGAGCGCGCGCTGCATCGAGGCGCTGACACCGCTGCTGATCCGCCTCAATATGTCGAAGGCGACGGGCTTCAAGCACGCGGGCGTAAGAATCTGGCCGGAAGCCGAGTAACGGAACGGAGGCGACCATGGAATTCGCCATTACCTTTCGCGGCGATCTCGAGAAGGATCGCGTCGTCGCCATCTGCCGGCAGGCCGAGGCGGCGGGCTTCGACTACGCATGGTTCTTCGACAGCCACGCGCTGTGGCGCGACCTCTACCCGCAGATGGCGGTCGCCATCGACCACACACGGCGGCTGCGCTTCGGTCCCTGCGTCACCAACCCGATGACCCGCGAATGGTCGGTGGCGGCGAGCCTGTTCGGGGCGATGGCGGTGCAGTCGGACGGTCGCTTCGACATGGGCGTGGGACGTGGTGACAGCGCCGTGCGGGCGATCGGCAAGCGGCCCGCGACGGTGGCGCGCCTGGAAGAGTTCTGCCACGCCATGAAAGCGCTGGTGCGAGGCGAGGCGGTCACCTACGAGGGCGTGCCGGAGCCGGTGCAGTTCGACTGGACCGGCGGCTACGAGATGCCGGTCTGGGTCGCGGCCTACGGGCCCCGGGCGCTGGCGGCGGCCGGCCGTGTCGGCGACGGGCTGATCGTGCAGCTCGGCGACGTCGGCCTCTGCCAATGGATGGGGGACCAGGCCCGCGCCGCCGGCCGCGCCGAGGGCCGCGACATGGCGAACTACCGCGTCATGGCCTGCGCGCCCGTCTGGGTCGGCGACCGCGAGGCCGGAATCGCCCAGACCAAGTGGTTCCCGGCGCTGGTGGGCAACCACGTGGCCGACATCGTGAAGCACCACGGCGCCGGCACCGACCTCGTGCCGAAGAGCCTCACCGCCTATATCGCGCAGCGCGATGGAGTCGGCGCCGACGAGGGCTACGACTATCGCCAGCACACCGCGCTGGAGTCAGACAACAGCGCCTACGTCACGCCGGAGATCACCGAGGATTTCTGCGTGATCGGCCCGGCCGAGGCCCATGTCGAGAAGATCAGGGCGCTGGAGGCCGCCGGCGTCACGCAGTTCAACATCTACCTTACGAACGGCGGCGAAGAGCAGATCGTCGCGGCCTACGCGGACCACGTGCTCCCGCACTTCCGCTAGGCGCGCTCCGCGGGCAGCGGGGCCTACCCGTGTCTCAATAGAGCTCGATGTACTCGTCCCGCTCCCACTGGGTGACGTGGGCATTGAAGCGGGCGAGCTCGGCGCGCTTCATCGTGGTGAAGACGGTCACGAACTCCTCGCCCAGCAGCTCGACCATCGCCGCATCGGCTTCGAGCGCAGCGAGAGCGGCTTCCAGATTGGCCGGGAAGGGGGGAAGGCTGGGATCGTCCTCGCTCGGCCCGTCGGACTGCGTGACCAGCGAGCGCTTTTCAGCAAGTCCCAGAAGCCCGCAGGCGAGCGTGCCGGCGGCGCAGAGGTATGGATTGCTGATGGCCGAAGACGCCCGCATCTCCACATGCATCCCCGGTGAACCAGGCTGCTTGATGCGCACCATCGCGCTCCGGTCCTCCTCGCCCCAGCTGACGTTCGACGGCGCAAACGTGTGGGGCGTGAGCCGGCGGTAGCAATTGGGCGTCGGGTTGAAGAGCGCCGTGCACGCGGCGCCGTGGTCGATCAGGCCCTGGACGAAATGCCGGAGCGTCGGCGTCATCTCGCTCGGGTTGTCCGGGTCGTAGAAGGCGCTCTGCCCGCTCTCCGTCTCCAACAGGCTGATGTGGTAGTGGCAGCCGGAGCCCGCCGAATCCGCCGAGGGCTTGCCCATGAAGGTCGCGGTGAGGCCCGCGTGCTGGACGATCTCCTTCACCCCGTTCTTGAAGGTGAACGCGCTGTCGAGGCCGGCCATCCCCGCGGCATGCCTGTAGACCAGCTCGTACTGCGAGGGCGCGTATTCGGCGTTCGCGGTCAGCATCGGTATGCCGGCCGCGCGCAGGCCGTCGACCACCGCGCGGATCGCCGGGATGTGGTCGTTGCGCAGGTTGTTGAAGATATGGACACCGCCGAAGAGCGGCTGGTGCGTCTCCTGGTCGAGCACGTAGAACTCGTACTCGTGGGCGCTCTCGATGCCGAAGCCGAGCTCGGCCGCCCTCTCCAGCATCCGGCGGGCGACGCCGCGGGGCGCTGCGTGAAGCGGCGTGCCGTCCTCCCACTCCGTATCGCAGATCACCTTCGCCATGCCGTCGAGCCACGGCACGGTCGCGAGGGTCGAGAGGTCCGGACGCAGGGTCTGGTCCTTGTACTTGATCTCCTCGTTGTAGAGGGTGCCGGGGATCACGTGGGAGGCTGTGTCGAGGGCGACGATGCCGCCGTACATGTTCACGCCCTCGCGGGCGGAGGCTGCGAAGCGCTCCACCGGCACCTGCTTGGAGCGGGCCGAGCCGTGCATGTCCGGCAGCTCGAAGCGGACATGCTGAATGCCGTCGCGCTCGAGCCGCGCCAGCGCGTCCTCTACCTGATCGCGGGCGCCTTGCCCTCCGTTATCGGCCACGGCCGCCTCCTCTCCGTCACGCTTTCATCGCCCGCCATACGGGCGGCCCGAATTCGCGGTCTCGGGCGCGGCGAGTCAAGGGCCGATGGCGCCGAGGCCACCGCCGCTATTCCGCTGCCGCCTCGGCGTCGGCGAGGAGCGGGCGGCGGCTCTTGTCGATCTTGTGCGCGACATGGGCGCCGGAGGTGATGGGCGCGTAGCGGGGCGGGTTGGCGTCGTCGGTGCAGCTCGGCAGGCACTCGATCACGGCATCGTAGTTGGGCTGGTGGAAGAACAGCAGCGAGAGCCGGCTGCTCTCCGCCTCGTCACGCGGCGGGTTGACCACCCGGTGCAGGGTCGAGCGCCAGCGGTCGTTGGTCCATTCCGCCATCAGGTCGCCGAGATTGATGACGAAGGTACCGGGGATGCAGGGCACGTCGGCCCAGGTTCCGTCCCTGCCGAGCACCTGCAGGCCGCCCACGGGAGTATCGGAGGAGACGATGGTGAGGCTGCCATAGTCCGCATGGGCCCCGCAGCGGAGCTGCCCCGGCAACGGCGGGGTCGGCTGCGGCGGGTAATAGGAGGCGATAAAGTTGGTGATGTGGCGGTCGATCTTGTCGGCGAAGAAGGCCTCGGGCAGGCCAAGAGCACAGGCGAAGATTCGCATCAGGTCTCCGGCCAGCCGCTCCATGTCCCGATAGTAGGCCTCCCAGAGCCGCCGCATCTCCGGCGGCTTATCGGGCCAGAGATTGGCGGCGAAGAAGCGCCAGCCCTTCGGCCCATAGTGATATTCGTCGTAAGCGTGGTCGTGGGGCCCGGTGACGAAGCTCTCGCGCCAGTCGGGTGCGCCCTCGTCCGCGTCCATGCTGTAGGCCACGTCCTCGCTGCCCACGGTCATCAGCCCGCGATAGCGGTCGGGCGGCATCTTGACCCTGAGCTTCTCCCAGTAGGGCAGGTCGAAGAAGGCACGGGTGACGCGCCGAATCTCGTCGATCTCAGCCTGCGCGACGCCGTGGCCCGCGATGACGAGGAAGCCGATCTCGCGGCAGGCGTCGTCCACCTGCGCGGCGACCCGCGCCTTGTCCTCGCGCCCGCCGGCGAGAAACGGCGCGATATCGATGACCGGAACCACCGAATTCGTCATGCTCCGCGCTCCACTTCGCGGCCCTTTGCCGTGCGATCCTAACAGCACCCTCCGGGACCAGGCGAGCGCAGCGGTTGACGAAGCCCGGATCGTGCCCAGATTCTCCGGGAGAAATTCGGCGCCCTCGCGTAATATGCAGCGCAGCGCGCGGCGGGCGACCCGGCACGCGCCGGCGGAGCGGAAGCCATGCTAATCGACCCATTCGAGCGTCACGTCACCTACTTGCGGGTCTCGGTCACGGACCGGTGCGACTTCCGCTGCTTCTATTGCATGTCGGAGCACATGAGCTTCCTGCCGAAGGCGGAGCTGCTGACGCTCGAGGAGCTGGATCGGCTCTGCAGCGCCTTCGTCGGCCTCGGCGTGCGCAAGCTGCGTATCACCGGCGGCGAGCCCCTGGTGCGGAAGGGCGTCATGGGGCTGTTCGAAAGCCTGGGCCGCCATTTGAAGACCGGTGCCCTCGACGAGCTCACGCTCACCACCAACGGCAGCCAGCTGCCGCGCCATGCGGAAGGCCTCTACGCGGCCGGTGTGCGCCGGATCAACATCTCCCTCGACACCCGCGATCCCGCGAAGTTTGCCGAGATCACCCGCTGGGGCCGGCTCGACCAGGTGCTGGAAGGGATCGATGCGGCACGCGCGGCGGGACTCAGGGTCAAGATCAATACCGTGGCGCTGCGCGGCGTCAACGAGGACGAGATCGAGGACCTCATCGAGTGGTGCGCGGCCAACGGCCAGGACATCACCTTCATCGAGACCATGCCGCTCGGCGACATCGACGGCGACCGCACCGAGCACTATCTGCCGCTCTCCCTCGTCCGCGTGCGGCTCCGCGAGCGCTGGACCCTGGACGAGAGCGACCACCGCACCGGCGGGCCGGCGCGCTACGTCACGGTGCGCGAGACCGGCCAGCGGATCGGCTTCATCACGCCGCTCACCCACAACTTCTGCGAGTCCTGCAACCGGGTGCGCCTCACCTGCACCGGCACGCTTTACATGTGCCTGGGCCAGGAAGACGCGGCCGACCTGCGCACCCCGCTGCGGCGGAGCGAGTGCGACGAGGCGCTGGTCGACGCAATCCACGAGGCGATCGGACGGAAGCCCAAGGGCCACGATTTCATCATCGACCGCCGCCACACGCGCCCGGCGGTCGGCCGCCACATGAGCGTGACCGGCGGCTGATCCGCCGCCGCCCGGCCCGCTTCTCGCGCCGCGCCGGCGCAGCTCATCGGGAGACTCCATGCGCTACCGGAGGATGGCCGCCGTCGCGTCGACCGCCGCCGATGCTCAAGCCGCACTGACCGAGATCGCCGCACGCTACTCCCTGGCCGATCCCGCCGACGCCGACGTCATCGTCGCCCTGGGCGGCGACGGCTTCATGCTGGAAACCCAGCACCGCCTGCTCCACCAGGGCAAGCCGATCTACGGCATGAGCCGCGGCACGGTCGGATTCCTGATGAACGAGTTCTCCCTGGACGACCTGCCCGCGCGGCTGGAACAGGCGCACAGCACGGTCCTGCACCCGCTCAGCATGCAAGCCAGGACGATCCACGGCGAGACGCGCGCGGCGCTCGCCATCAACGAGGTCTCGATGCTGCGCGAGACCCGCCAGGCCGCCAAGATCAGGATCAGCGTGGACGGGGTCGAGCGCGTGCCGGAGCTGATCTGCGACGGGATGATCGTGGCGACCCCCGCCGGCAGCACCGCCTACAACCTCTCGGCCCACGGCCCGATCATCCCGCTTGGCGCCAACATCCTGGCGCTCACGCCGATCAGCGCCTTCCGCCCGCGCCGCTGGCGGGGCGCGCTGCTGCTGCACGAGGCCACCGTGCGGCTCGAGGTGATCGAGCACGACAAGCGCCCGGTCAGCGCGGTCGCCGACTACACCGAGGTGCGCGACGTGGCGTCGGTCGAGGTCGCGGTCGATCACGCGACGGCGATTCACCTTCTCTTCGACCCCGAGCACAGCCTCACCGAGCGCATCCTCTCCGAGCAGTTCACCCCCTGAGGGGTGCGGCGCTGCGAGCCGGGGCGGCCCGTGAAACCGTTCGACTTCCCCTTCGGCCCGCGTTGGCAGGCTGCGCGGCTCCGCATCGCCGGCCTGCGCTTTGCGCTCGCCGTCGGTCTCGGCACCGTCGGCGGGGCAATCTTCTTCGCTCTCGCGCTGCCGCTCCCCTGGATGCTGGGCGCCATGACGGTAGCGACGGGGGCGGCGCTCGCGGGCGCGCCGATCATGGTGCCCGCCCAGGTCCGCAACGTCATGATCGCGATTCTCGGCGTGCTTCTGGGCAGCCAATTCACCATCGACCTCTTCGGCCGGATCGCGGAGTGGTACGTTGGGCTCTCGGGCGTGGTGCTCTCCACGGCGTTGGCGGCGGGCATGGCCTATGTCGTCTTCCGCAAGCTGGGCGGCTACGACCGGGTGTCCGCCTACTTCTCGTCGATGCCGGGCGGGCTCAGCGAGATGATGGTGCTGGGCGAGAGCATGGGCGGCGACGGGCGCACGATCTCGCTCACCCACGCCACGCGCATCCTGGTCGCCGTCTTCCTGATCGCCTTCTACTTCCGGCTGGTCGAGGGGGTCGCCCCGGTGGGGCTGCCGGTGCCCGCCGGCGAGGCGGCAGACTGGATCGACATCCTCGCGCTGATCGCCTGTGCGCTGGTGGGCTACCCGGCGGCGAAAGCGCTCAGGGTGCCGGCGGCGCAACTGGTGGGGCCGATGGTGCTGAGCGCCGCCTTGCACCTGAGCGGGCTGGTCTCCGCGCAGCCGCCGGGCGAGCTGATCGCGGCCGCCCAGGTAGTGCTCGGCGGCGCCATCGGGGCCCGCTTCGTGGGTATGGCGTTCAGCGAGCTCAGGCGAATCATGCTGCTGGCTGCGCTGGTGGGGGTGATGATGGTGCTGGTCACGGCAGGCGCGGCATACGGCCTCGCTGCCGTCGCGGGCCAATCGGGCCCGGTCCTGTTCCTCGCTTTCGCCCCCGGCGGGCTCGCCGAGATGAGCCTGATCGCGCTCACCATGGGGAGCGCCGCCGCCTTCGTCTCGACCCACCACATCGCGCGGATCATTCTGATCGTGATCGTGGCTCCCCTGATATTTCGTCTCGCCCAGGTGCGCCGGCGCTCGCTAAGTTAGGCTGGTCATGGACTTCAATCTTACTGAAGAGCAAGAGGCGTTCCGCGAGCTTGCCCAAAGCTTTGCCGAGAACGAGCTCGCCCCTTACGCCGCCCAGTGGGACCGGGACTGCACCTTCCCGGTGGAGACCCTGCGCAAGGCCGCGTCACTCGGCTTCGGCGGCATCTATGTAGGCGACGACGTCGGCGGGTCCAACCTCACGCGGCTCGACGCCGCGCTGATCTTCGAGGGCCTGGCCCGGGGCTGCGCGTCGACCGCAGCCTATATCTCGATCCACAACATGGCGTCCTGGATGATCGACCGCTTCGGCGGCGAGGCCCAGCGCAGGCGCTTCCTGCCGCGTCTCGCGAGCATGGAGCACTTCGCGAGCTACTGCCTGACCGAGCCGGGCTCAGGCTCCGACGCCGCTTCGCTCAAGACCGGCGCGCGCCGGGACGGCGAGCACTACGTGCTGAACGGCACCAAGGCGTTCATCTCCGGCGGCGGCCACGCGGATGTCTACGTCTGCATGGTGCGCACCGGCGGGCCGGGGCCGGGCGGCATCTCCTGCATCGCAGTGGAGCGCGACACGGCGGGCCTCAGCTTCGGCGCCCAGGAGAAGAAGCTCGGCTGGCACAGCCAGCCGACGGCGATGGTGATCTTCGAGGATTGCCGTGTGCCGGTCGAGAACCTCATTGGCGCTGAGGGCCAAGGCTTCAAGATCGCCATGGCGGGCCTCGACGGCGGGCGCATCAACATCGGGGCCTGTTCCATCGGCGCGGCCCAGGCGAGCCTGGAGATCGCCCGCGATCACCTGCTCCAGCGCGAGCAGTTCGGCCGCAAGCTCGCCGAGTTCCAGGCGCTCCAGTTCACGCTCGCCGACATGGCGACGAACCTGGAGGCAGCCCGCCTGATGATCCACCGGGCCGCGGCGGCGCTCGACGCGCGCGAGGACAGCGCGACCGCCACCATCGCCATGGCCAAGCGCTTGGCTACCGATACGGGATTCGAGGTCTGCAACCAGGCGCTCCAGCTGCTCGGCGGCTACGGCTACCTGATGGATTTCCCTGTGGAGCGCCACTTGCGCGACCTGCGGGTTCACCAGATCCTCGAAGGCACCAACGAGATCATGCGCCTCATCATCGCGCGTCGCCTGCTGACGGAGTGAGACGGGCAACTATTCCCCCGCCGGGGCGTAGTCCTTAGGATGCGCCGGCAATCGAGCAGGGCGGAGCGACCGTGAGCGACGAAATCATCCTGGAGCGGAAGGGCCGGGTCGGCAGCGTTACGCTGAGCCGGGCGAAGGCGCTGAACGCGCTGACCCAACCCATGGTCCTGGACCTGCACGCCAGGCTCAGGGAATGGTCGGGGGATCCCGCGATCGCCGCCGTGGTCGTGCGCGGCGCGGCGCGGGACGACGGGCGCGTGCCCTTCTGTGCCGGCGGCGATATCCGCCTCCTCTACGGCGAGCGGGACGATCCGGAGCGCCACTTCGCCACGGTGTTCTACGCTCAGGAATACCGCCTCAACACCTTCGTCTTCCGCTACCCCAAGCCCTATGTCGCGCTGATCGACGGCGTGGTCATGGGCGGTGGCGTCGGAATCTCGATTCACGGCTCGCACCGCGTGATGACCGAGCGCGCGCTCTTCGCCATGCCCGAGACCGGCATCGGGCTCTTCCCCGATGTCGGCGCGACGTACTTCCTACCCAGGCTCACGGGCAAGGCCGGGCTCTATCTCGGCCTCACGGGCGCACGCATCGGCGCGGCGGACTCGCTCTATCTCGGGCTCGCGACCCACGTGGTGGCGAGCGATGCCCTGCGAGCGCTTGACGAGACCTTGTTGGCGGCGGACCTCGGCAGCGACGCCCGGGGAGCCATCGACCGGCTGCTCGAGGAGAGCGCCGCCGACCTCGGCCCCGCGCCCCTCGCCGCCCATCAGGCGGAGATCGACCGCTGCTTCGATGCGGGCTCGGTGGAGGAGATCGTCGCCAATCTCGAGGCCGAGGGCTCGGACTGGGCGCTGGAGACGCTTGCGACGCTCCTCCAGAAATCGCCGATCAGCCTCAAGGTCACCTTCAAGCAGCTCACGGAGTACGGCGAGCGGGACTTCGAGCAGGCGATGGAGCTGGAGTACCGCCTCGCCATGCACTGCAACCTGGGCGCCGACTTCTTCGAGGGCATCCGCGCCCAGATCGTCGACAAGGACCGTAATCCGGCCTGGCGCCCAGCGCGGCTCGAAGATGTGACGGCGGCGGCAGTCGATGCCTATTTCGAGGAGCCGCCCAAGGGCGACATGACATGGTAGGCGGCCGGAAACGGCGCCGCTGACCAATTCGAGAGGGAGATTCCAACATGGCGGACATCGGATTCATCGGACTCGGCAACATGGGGGGGCCGATGGCCGCCAATCTGGCGAAGGCCGGCCATGCCGTCACCGCCTTCGACATCAGCGCAGATGCCGTGGAGAGGGTTCGCGAGGCGGGCGCCGCGGCCGCGAGCACGGTGGCCGAGACCGCGACCGGTCGCGAGGCGGTCGTCACCATGCTGCCTGCCGGTGCCGAAGTGTCGGAGGTCTATCGCGGCGAGGGCGGAGTCCTCTCGGTGGCGGCGCCCGGCACGCTGCTGATCGATTGCTCGACCATCGACGTCGATACCGCCCGCGATGTCGCGGCGACTGCGGCGGAGGGGGGCTGGGCGTTGCTGGATGCGCCGGTTTCCGGCGGTGTCGCCGGGGCTGCAGCGGGTACGCTCACCTTCATGGTGGGGGGCGAGGCCGAGGCGGTCGAGCGTGCGCGGACGGTGCTGGGCGACATGGGCAAGGCGGTGATCCACGCCGGCGCGTCGGGCGCGGGCCAGACCGCCAAGGTCTGCAACAACCTGATCCTCGCGGTCTCGATGATCGGGGTCTGCGAAGCCTTCGGCATGGCGGACAGGCTCGGGCTGGAGCGTCAGACCCTCTTCGATATCGTCTCGAAGGCGACCGGCCAGTGCTGGGCGCTCACCTCCTACTGCCCGGTGCCGGGCCCGGTGCCGAACGCGCCGTCCAACCGCGACTACGCGCCAGGGTTCACCGCCGCCATGATGCTGAAGGACCTGCGCCTTGCCCAGGCCGCCGCGGCCTCGGCCGGCGCGGCATCGCCGCTCGGCGCGGAAGCTGCGGCGCTCTACACGCTCTTCTGCAACGCCGGCTTCGGGGCGGACGATTTCTCCGGGATCATGAAGATGATCGGCCAGGGCGACTGACGCTCCCGCGCCCGCGACCCTTCGGGCGCGGGCGACCCCGGACCATGGTGCGGTGCACGTCGCGGCGCGGGCACATCAATATGGCGCCATGTGCCGCTCCGCTTCCCCCCGCAAAACCCATCCGACTTGCGCGACCCTGCTCATGCACCCGCGACCCCTCGGGCGCGGGCAGCATCTCACTCATCCCACGGCATCCCACTTGTCCCACGGAATCCCACTTATCCCACGGAATCCCACTTGTCCCACTTAATCCCACCGAATCCCGCTTATCCCGGCAAGAGGACCGGGCCCTTGTCCGCGTCGCGCGTGCGCCCAAGCTCGATGGGACGGTCGGGCTAAAGGATCTCGAGGGGCGCCGCGCCGGCAGGTGGCGGAAACGCCTCATCCAGGGCCGCAAGCTCGTCCTCGGTGAGCGCGATGTCGAGCGCGCCCAGGTTCGCGTCGACATGGGCGATGCGGCTCGCCTTGGGTACGACGAACACGTCCTCGTGGCGGAGCACCCAGGCGAGCGCCACCTGCATCGTGCTCACGCCGCGGGCGGCGGCGATGGCGCCGAGCGCACCGCCCGCCGGTAGCCTGCCCTGCTCCAGCGGCGAATAGATCATGAGCGGCTGCCCGTTGCGCCGCGACCACGGCAAGAGCGACGCCTCCGGCCAGCGCCGCGTCAGGTTGTAGAGGATCTGGTTGGTCTGGCAGCCCTGGCCTTCCGGGGTCTCCCACAGCTCCTCCATGTCGTCGGTGTCGAAATTGCTCACCCCGAAGCGGCGGATCTTTCCGGCCTCCTGCAGCGCGAGGAAGCCTTCGATGGTCTCGTCGAGGGACGTGCCGCTGCGCCAGTGCAGCAGATAGAGGTCGAGATAATCGGTGCCGAGGCACTTCAGGCTTTTCTCGCAGGCGCGCTTCATGCGCTTGCGCCCGGCGTTCGACGGCAGCACCTTGCTCACCACGTAGACCTTGTCGCGCTGCCCGCGGACCGCCTCGCCCACCACCCGCTCCGAGCCGCCGGAGCCGTACATCTCCGCCGTGTCGATCAGCGTCATGCCGCAGGCGATGCCGTGCCGGAGTGCCGCCACCTCGTCCTTGCGCGCCCCTCTGCGCTCGCCCATACGCCACGTGCCCTGGCCGAGCGCCACGACCTCATCGCCGCCCGTCAGCCTCACCGTCCGCATCATGGCACTCCCTCTCACCGCCTGAACGTGAGCTTAGTCGGGGATGGCGTCGGCGCCGGGCAACATGGCGCCGAACTCGCGCTCGCCAGCCTTGGGATCGTTCCGCATCAGCGCCTCGGTATAAAGCGAATGGGCGCCGATGCAGACGTCGTCCACGCCTTGCTCCAGCGCGTCGCAGATGCCCTGGGCGACCGCCTCGGGCGGCTGCTTCTCGCCGC
>JAPPNV010000081.1 GCA_028818565.1 Rhodospirillales bacterium
CGAAGGTGGTGGACCTGGTGGAGAAGGGGATGCGCGTCAGCGCCGTCGAATTCGAACGGGTTAGCCGCACGCGCGGCTGGATGTACCAGAAGCTCGCGCCGATTCTCGAGCGCTACGACGCCATGATCTGCCCGACGCTTGCGGTGCCGGCGGTCAAGGCGGACCACACCAACATGGATCCAAGTTTCGCCGTCAACGGCAAGCCGGTCGAGCCCCACATGGGCTGGCTGCTCACTTACCCGTTCAACATGATGAACCAGTGCCCGGTGGCGAGCGTGCCGACCGGATTCGCGCGAAGCGGCATTCCCACGGGCCTGCAGATCGTCGGCCGCACCTACGATGACGCCCGCGTGTTCCGCGCCGCGGCGGCCTTCGAGGCGGCGACGAACTGGAGCCGTCACCGCCCGCCGCTCTGACCTTCCCAAGAACAGGACACCGATCGAAATGAGCAGGGGCTTGTGGAGCCGGAGCGCCGTCGAGCTCGCCGCAATGATCCGGGCGCGCGAGGTCTCGTGCGTCGAGGCGACGGAGTCGGTGCTGGATCGCATCGCCGGGCATAACGGGCGCATCAACGCGATCGTCGTCGACTGTTCCGAAGAGGCGTTGCGCGCCGCTGAACGAAAGGACCGTGCAGCCCGCGACGGTGTGGACCTCGGGCCGCTGCACGGGGTCCCGGTCACCATCAAGGAGAACATCGACGTCGCCGGACAGGCGACGACGAACGGCCTGCCGGCGTATGCCGACGTCATCGCACCGGACCACTCTCCGGTCACGCGCAACCTGCTCGAGGCCGGCGCGATCATCGTGGGGCGCACCAATACGCCTGAGCTCTCGATGCGCGGAACCACGGACAACCCGCTGCGCGGCCGCACCCTCAATCCCTGGGACGCCGACGTTTCGCCAGGCGGGTCTTCCGGCGGGGCGTCGGCGGCTGCGGCGATGGGGTTCGGGCCGATTCACCACGGCAACGACATCGGCGGGTCGCTGCGCTTCCCCTCGTTCGCATGCGGGTTGGCGACCGTGAAGCCGACCCAGGGGCGGGTGCCTGCGTACAACCCGAGTGCCGCGGCCGAGCGCGGTCTTCTTGCCCAGCTCTGCTCCGTCCAGGGCGCGATCTGCCGCGAGGTGCGGGATGTGCGGCTGGCGACCCGGGTGCTCGCGGGGGGCGATGCGCGCGATCCCTGGTGGGTGCCGGTCCCATTCGACGGACCCCCGCTCGATCCTCCGATCAGAATGGCGGTCACGTGCGAGGCCCACGGCTATCCGCTCAATCCGCAAATCCTCGCCGGCATCGAGCGGGCGGCGGATGTGCTGAGCGACGCGGGCTACGCGGTGGAGCGCGTGGCGACGCCCTCGATCATGAAGCCCGCGCAGGCGTGGTTCGACGTGCTCGCGAGCGAGATCGTGCACTTTCTGGGTCCCGTCGCGCGCGAGCACGGCAGCCCGACCATCAGGACCATCTTCGAGGACTACCAGCGCATCGGAACACCGGTCGATGCGGGCGGTTATCGCCAAGGCATCGCCGATCGCACCGCGCTGACACGCGAGTGGAGTGTCTTTCTCGACCGTTACCCGCTGGTGCTGTCTCCGTTCCTGATGCGCTCAATGTATCCGTGGGATTACGACGCGCAGGGGTTCGAGCAGGTGAAGGACCTCTTCATGGCCGCGATTTACAGCACCGGCGTGAACTACCTCGGCGTGCCGGCGGGCGTGGCGCCCATCGGCTTCGCTGACGGGCTGCCGGCGGGCGTGCAAATCATCGGCCGTCGGTATCGCGAGGATCTGATCCTCGACGCGATGGAGGCGATCGAAGCCTCGGTCGGAATCCTCGCGCACACGCTGTGGCAACGCGAAGACGACGCACCGTCGTGATCCGGCGGAGCCGGCCGTTCCGCGTGGAGCGCTAATTCTCCGCCGCAAACCAGCATTTCTCACCACGGCCGCGGCTTGCGCAGCGCTTGCAGCCGGTGCCGTCATTGGCATGCACCCGTTCCGGCGCACGACCCGCTATAATGAGCCATGCCGCGCTACCAGCGTTACCTTCTGCGCCAGCTTATAGGCCCCTTCGTGCTCGTCACGCTGGGGCTCACGGCGGTCGTCTGGCTGTCGCAGTCGCTGCGAATTGTCGACCTGATCGTCAACAAGGGTTTGTCGTTCAGCGCCTTCCTCCTGATGAGCATGCTGGTGCTGCCGACATTCCTGAGCGCGATCCTGCCGATCGCGTTCTTTAGCGCGCTGCTCTTCGTCTACAACAAGCTCACCATCGACAGCGAGCTGGTCAGCCTGCGCGCGGCCGGCGTGAGCCAGTGGTCGCTGGCGAAGCCCGCGTTGGCGATGGCCACAATCGTCGTCGTCATTTCCTACGCGATCATCATGTACGTGATGCCCGTCAGCCACAGGGAGTTCAAGGAACGGCAGTTCGTCCTGCGCAGCGACCACTCGGCGCTTCTCCTCGAGGAAGGCACCTTCAACACATTGACGGAGGGAGTCACCGTCTACATCCGCGGGCGTGAGGGCGGCACGCTCAACGGCATCCTCGTGCACGACGCCCGGGAGCAGGAACGGCCGGTCACGATGATGGCCGAGCAGGGCAATCTGGTGCAGACCGCCGAGGGACCGCGCTTCATCCTCATCAACGGCCACCGACAGCGACTCGATCGGGACTCGTCAAAGCTCTCACTGCTCAATTTCGAACGCTACACGATGGACCTGGGCGATTTCGTCCAACGCGGAGGCGAGCGCTGGCGCGGGCCGCGGGAGCGGTTCATCGACGAGCTCCTCGATCCCGCAAGCGAGGGGGCGGAGCGGCTGCGGGGCAAGTTCCTCTCCGAAGCGCACAACCGCATCGTCTCGCCGCTCTTCGGCTATGCGCTTGCCGCCATCGGACTCGCAGCGCTGCTCTCCGGCAACGTCGACCGGCGGGGGCAGTGGCGTCGGATCCTCGTCGCCATTGCAGCCGGGGTCATGCTCGAGGCCGTAGCCCTCTTCCTGGTCAACGCGACCGCCAAGAACAGCAGTCTCATTCCACTCATGTATCTCAACCCGGTTCTCGTGATTGCCGCGGCGATGGTCGTGATGCGCCGTCGCTGGCCGCGCTTCCTCGGCGGCCGCACTGCGGCGGCCGAGCCGGGCGCACGCGGGTAGGAGCCACGGTCGGTGCGCCTCTCATCCACCCTCTCGCTCTACATGGGCAGGCAGTATCTTCAGAGCGTCGCGCTCGTGTTCCTTCTCGTCATCCTGACCATCCTCATTGCCGATACGATCGAGCTGCTGCGCCGCGCGTCCGGGCCGGACAAGACGGTGACGATCGATACCGTCCTCCAGATGGCTTCTCTGCACATCCCCTTCATGGCGCAGAAGGCGCTGCCCTTCATCGTGCTCGTCGGCGGCATCGTGACCTTCGCGAAGATGACGCGGAGCCGCGAGCTCGTGGTGGCGCGCGCGGCGGGCGTCTCGGTCTGGCAATTCCTGCTGCCTGCGCTCGTCATCGCGGCGCTGCTCGGCGGCCTCTTCATGACGGTCGTCAACCCGCTTGCCTCGGCCACGACAGCGCGCTTCGAACAGATGGACGCGACCCATTTGCGCGGCAAGTCGAGCCTCATGGAGCTTTCGAAGTCCGGCATCTGGCTCAGGCAGAGCGATTCGGAGAGCCAATCGGTGGTGCATGCCGAGCGCATCGATCAGGAGACGATGACGCTCTACGACACGATCATATTCCTGTACGCGAAGGAGGATCAGTTCGTCGGGCGGATCGACGCCGCCGAGGCCCGGTTGGAAGACGGGTATTGGAACCTGCAGGATGCCCTCTTCAGCGCGCCGGACGAGCCTGCCCGGCATCGGGCGAACGCTCGCGTGCCAACCGACCTCACCCTGGAGCGCATCCAGAACAGCTTCTCGCCGCCGGAGACTCTGTCCTTCTGGGCGCTACCCGGCTTCATCAGTGTGCTGGACGAGTCCGGCTTCTCTTCGGTCAAGCACCGCCTGCACTGGCATTCGCTTCTCTCTGGCCCCCTCCTCCTTTGTGCGATGGTCTTGATCGCAGCGACCTTCTCGCTCCGTTTCACGCGGCGGGGCACCTGGGTTCTGGTCCTGGCCGGGCTGCTCACCGGCTTTCTCCTCTACTTCATCTCCGATCTGGTGCTTGCCCTCGGCCTCTCCGGCAAGTTGCCGCCGGTACTCGCTGCGTGGACCCCCGCGGGAATCTTCACTCTGCTTGGCGTCGCGGGCCTGTTCCATCTCGAGGACGGATAGCGACGGCATGACGAAGGCCTTCGCGCCGCTCGTTTTCGCGTGTCTCCTGGCCCTCTGCTCGCTGGAGGTGCGGGCGCAACAGACTGATGCCGCGCCCGATCTCGGCGACCTGATGACGGGCGATCTCTTGATGACCGCCGACGAGCTGACTTACGACCAGGCCACCGATACGGTCATCGCCTCCGGCAATGTCGAGGTCGCACAGGGTGGGCGGGTGCTGCGCGCCGACAAAATCCATTACCGGCGCGGCGACGATGTGGTGACGGCATCGGGCGGCGTCGCGATGCGGGAGCCGACAGGCGAGGTGATATTCGCCGAGTCCGTCGAGCTCACCGGCGATTTGAGAGACGGGGTGATTCACCGTCTTAGCGTGCTCATGACGGACCAGTCGCGGCTGGTTGCGAGCGGCGCCAGACGCATCGACGGCACCCGCACGGTAATGCGGAAGGCGGTGTATTCACCGTGCGAACTGTGTCCTGACAATCCCGCCCCCGTGCCGCTTTGGCAGCTCAAGGCAGCGCGCGTGGTCCACGATCAGGTGGAGCGCTCTATCACCTACCGCGATGCGTCGCTCGAATTCTTCGGCCTGCCGATCTTGTATACGCCCTATTTCCGCCATCCCGATCCAAGCGTGATACGCCAAAGCGGGTTCCTGACCCCGTCTTACAGCAGTTCCACGGCGCTCGGCGCCGAGGTGACGATTCCCTACTACTGGTCCCTCGCACCTGACCGTGATGTGACCTTTTCGCCCCGGTTCACCTCCGAAGAAAGCGTCGTGCTGGCCGGCGAGTACCGCGAGCGCACGCAGGACGGTCAGTTCGAGATCGACGCGAGCATCACGCGTGCCCTGACCGCCGACGAGGACGGCCACAGAATCCGGGGGCACGTCTTTGGCCATGGTCTTTTCGACATCGACGAGACCTGGCGATGGGGCTTCGATCTGGAAGGCGCTCTCGACGACACCTATCTGAACCGCTACGGCATCTCGTCGAAGGACGATCTGGTCACCACTCTGTTTGCGGAACGGTTCCGCCAGCGCAGCTACATGTCGGGCGTGGGCTACCTGTTCCAGGACCTCCGGGCCGGTGAGCAGGGGGACCAGAGCCCCATCGTGCTCCCCTTGCTCGATGCGCACCTCGTGAGCGCCCCCGACTATGCCGGCGGTTACACCACGCTCGACGCCAATCTCATGATCCTGGAGCGCCTGGACGGAACCGACTCGCGGCGGTTCTCGATTGCCGGCGGATGGCACCGGCCGATGATCTTGCCGGGCGGCCATCTCTTCCGCATCGACGCGAGCCTGCGGGGCGACCTGTATCATGCCTACACCCCGGCTGACCGAGAACATCCGTACGGTGTCATGAGGAGCGAAACGGCGGGACGGTTCGTACCCGAACTCGCCGTCGAATGGCGCTATCCACTCATCACGCGGCTCGGCTCCCTGCGACAGCTCATCGAACCGATCGTGCAGGGCGTCATCAGCCCCGATGGCAGCAATCCCCGCAAGATCCCCAACGAGGACAGCCGGGATCTCGAGTTCGATCACACCAATCTGTTCAGCACCAACCGCCATACCGGCCTCGACCGCATCGAAACCGGGCCGCGTGTCAATTACGGCGTGCGCCTGGGGTTTTACGGCCCTGGCGGGGGCCGGGCGACTGCATTGATCGGACAGAGTGCGCGGGCCAAGGACGATTCGCCGTTCGAGCCAGGCAGCGGCCTCGAAGATCGGATGTCCGACTACGTCGGCCGCATTCTTGTGCAGCCATCGCCCTGGCTTGATTTTTCCCTTCGGTTCCGTCTCGACCACCGCGACTTCACTGTCAGACGCAACGAAATCGACCTTGCCGCCGGTCCGGAATGGCTGCGCGCCCGGCTTGGCTTCGCCGATGTGGACCGGCCGCCGGAAAGTGTGAGGGGGGACTTCGTCGGGGGCAGAGAGGCGCTCATGGGGTTCACTGCGAGTCCCTGGGATAACTGGACACTCTCCGCCGGGGCCCGCCGCGACCTGGAGGATAACGCTTCCATTAACTGGAATGTGGGTCTTTTCTATGAAGATGAATGTATCGTTATCGGCACGGGTGTATCGCGCTCCTTCACCCGAGACCGCGACATAGAGCCGGGTACGGTATGGCACCTGACCGTCAATCTGAAACACGCGGGCTGAGGCGGCCATGAGATATCTACCGATCGCTCGGGCGGCTCTGCTGCTGCTCACGCTGCTGCCGATCGTGTTCGCGCCGGTGGATCGCGCGAGCAGCCAGGAAGTCGTGCGGATCGCGGCCGTGGTCAACAGCGAGGCGATCTCGATCCCCGATCTCGTGCGGCGCATCGACGTCGCCATCGTGTCGTCCCGATTGCAGGTCAGCGAGGAGTTGCGCCGGCAGCTGGCGCCGCAGGTGCTTCGCTCGCTCATCGACGAGCGCCTAAAGGTGCAGGAGGCAGAGCGCTTGGGCGTGACCGTCAGCGAAGCCGACATGGTGAACGCGCGGCGGAGCGTGGAGCAACGCAACGGAATTCCGGCAGGCGCGCTTGACGACTTCCTGCGGCGTCAGGGGCTGAACGTCGCCACCGTCGAGGAGCAGCTCCGCGCAGAGATTCTCTGGTCCAAGCTCGTGCGCCGCCGCTTGGGCGCCGCGGTCTCGGTCGGCGAAGGCGAGATCGATGAGGCGATTGCCCGCCTCGAAGCCAATCGGGGGCGACCCGAATACCGTGTCGCGGAGATCTTTCTGGCGGTCGAATCGAGCGAGCAGGAGGAGGAGGTCCGCGCGGCCGCCGCGAGCCTCTACAGGCAGCTGTCAGGCGGTGGCAACTTCGCCCAGATCGCCCGCCAATTCTCCCAGAGCGCCACCGCCGCAGTCGGCGGAGACATCGGCTGGATTGTCGAAGGGCAGCTCCCAAGTGAAATTGAGGCCGCGCTTGCGCAAATGGAACCTGGATCGGTCGCACCACCAGTGCGCGTGTTCGATGGCTACTACATCGTCTCACTGATCGACAGTCGTATGGTGTTGGCTGATGCGCCTGCCGTAGGCCCCGATCGGGAAGCGATCCGGCAGGACATCGCGGGGCGAAGACTGGAGATGCTCGCGCGGCGTTACGTGCGCGACCTGCACCGATCGGCGTTCATCGACGTACGGATTTGACCGGCACCAGTGACCCCGGTGAGGCAGACGCTGGCTGCGACGCCACGCTGCCGCCGCTAGCTGCCGTCATCGCCCGCCACGGCCTGCAGCCCAAGCGCGCGCTCGGTCAGCACTTTCTTCTCGACCCCAGCCTGTGTGGGCGGATCGCGCGGGCAGCCCGGCCCGGCACCTCGGCCGTTATATTGGAGGTGGGGCCAGGGCCCGGCGGACTGACCAGGGCACTGCTCGCGGCCGGCGCAGCCCGCGTCGTCGCAGTGGAGAAGGACCGCCGCTGCGTGGCTGCGCTCGGCGAGCTCCAGGCGCGCTATCCCGATCGACTCGAGATCGTCGAGGGCGACGCGCTCGCCTTCGATATCGCGACTCTCGGGACCGCCCGCATCGGGATCGCGGCGAACCTTCCCTACAACATCGGCACGCGGCTGCTATTGCGCTGGCTCGAACGGGTCGAGCTGATCGAGAGCATGACCCTCATGTTCCAGAAGGAGGTAGCCGAACGCATCACCGCGGCGGGAGGGAAAGACTACGGCGGCCTCTCGGTGCGCGCACAGTGGCTCTGCACCTGCGAGCGCCTGTTCGACGTGAGCCCGCGCGCCTTCGTGCCACCCCCCGGCGTGGTCTCGACGGTGGTGCGCCTGGTGCCCAGGCCTGCGCCGCTCGCGCCGGCGGAGCCCGACGCCCTCGACGCCGTGGCTCGCGCGGCTTTCGGCCAGCGCAGAAAAATGCTGCGACGCGCCCTTCGCGGCCTTACCCAAGACCCGCTGGCGTTGCTTGAGAGCGCCGGCATCTCGCCCCAAGCGAGGGCCGAGACGCTTTCCGTCGCCGAGTTCTGCGCGCTCGCTCGCGCCTGGTCGGCGATGCGGCACACCTGAGCGCGGTAATTCCGCTTGCCAATGCGCCCGGCACGCCTTAGTCACCCTCCCATGCCACGCTGTGCTCGCGAGCGACGACGAGACCGCTGACACCGCGGCGCCACCGGCGCTGCGGCATCACTACCTTGCCCGTCCGTCGTCGAGAGCAGAGCGCCATGCCCCCCATCCGCAAAGAGCGGCCGCAAGACGGCCCCGAAATCGAATCCCTGCTGGACCGCGCCTTCGGCGCGGACCGTCATGCCCGCCCTTCCTATCGCCTGCGTGAGGGTGTCGAGCCCGTGCACAGCCTCTGCCTCGTCGCGGAGGCCGAGGGCCGAATCCTCGGCACGATCCGCCACTGGCCTGTGCGGATCGGTGGCGCGGGGCCTGCGCTTCTGCTGGGGCCGATTGCCGTCGATCCAGATCATGAACGGCGTGGGATTGGCGGACTCCTGGCCCGAACCGCACTCGATCGGGCCGCCGCGGTGGGCCACACGGCCGTCGTCGCAGTCGGTGCGCAGAGCTATCTCGGCCGCTTCGGCTTCACGAGCGCGGCACAGTACGGGATCAGCCTTGCCGGCCTCGACGATCCCGGCCGGCTGCTCGTTCTGGCGCTCGCTCCCGGCGCCCTCGACGGTGTGGAGGGCGCGGTCGCGCGGGTCAGCCTCGAGGCTACGTCGTGCCGGCCGTGAGCCCACGCACGAAGTCGTCGAGCCCCCTCATGCGGCCCCGGCGCAGGCGCTCGGCGCGGAGCACTGCGCGCACCTCTTCGACGGACCGTTCAAGCGCGGTGTTGACCACCACGTAGTCGTACTCGTCGTAGTGGCTCATCTCGTCGGCGGCGCGGCTCATGCGCTCTGCGACCACGGCGGGGCTGTCCTGGGCGCGGCGCTTGAGCCGCTCTTCCAGCGCCTCCAGTGACGGCGGCAGGATGAAGATGCGAACCAGATCGCCCTGCACTGCTTCGGCAAGCTGCTGGCTGCCTTGCCAATCGATATCGAAGACGACGTCGCGGCCCGCATCGAGCGCGCTTTCCACTGGATCGCGGGCGCTGCCGTACCAGTGGCCGAACACCTCCGCGCATTCGAGAAACGCCCCGCGCTCACGTAGCCGCGCGAAATCGACCTCACTGACGAAGTGGTAGTCCCGGCCGTCCATCTCGTCCGGCCGTTTGGCCCGCGTGGTGTGCGAGACCGAGATTTCGACTCCGTCGCCTTCGAGTTCGACCAGGCGGCGGGTAATGGTCGTCTTGCCCGCGCCGGAGGGCGAGGACAGCACCAGCAACAGGCCGCGGCGCCCGAGAGCAGGATTGTCGCTGGAGACGCTCACCGTCTACTCCACGTTCTGCGCCTGCTCGCGGAACTGGTCGATGGCGGCCTTGAGCGCGAGGCCGACCTCGGTGAGCGCGGCATGGGAGGCCTTGGAGCAGAGCGTGTTGGCCTCCCGGTTGAACTCCTGGGCCAGGAAATCGAGCTTGCGCCCGACCGCGCCCTCCTCCTGCAGGTGGCGCGATGCCGCCGCACAGTGGGCCTTCAGCCGGTCGATCTCCTCGGTCACGTCGATCTTGACGGCAAGCAGGGCGAGCTCCGTCGCCAGCCGATCCTCGGGCACCGGGGAACCTGCGCCGAGCAGGGCTGCCACCTGCTCGCGCAGCCGCTCGCCGAGGGCTTCCTGGCGCGTCGGCGCCAGGGCCTCCGCTTGACGTGTGAGCTCAGTGACTTCCTCGATCCGATCCCTCAGCGCGGCTGCGAGAGCCGCTCCCTCGGCCTGCCGTTCGCGCACCAGCTCCGCGAGGGCCAGGTCGAGCGTCGCCAGCATGGCACCGTCGTCCTGGGCGCCCTCGGCGTCGTCGGGCGCTTCCGCCGTCTCGATGACGCCGCGCAGTGCGAGCATGCCGTCGAGGCGCGGCGGTGCGATGTCGTCCCGCGCGCGATACTCGACGGCAAGTGCGATCAGCTCGTCGAGCCAGGCTTGGTTGACGCGCAAGGCAGCGGCTTCCGGTGCCTGCGAGAGCCTGAGCCCCACCGTGACATTGCCGCGCCGAAGTCGGGCAGACACCGCACTGCGCACCGCCGGGTCGAGGCGTTCCAGTCCCTGCGGCAGGCGGCAGCGGATATCCAGCGCCCGCCCGTTGACGCTCTTGACCTCCCAGCTCCAGCCGGCGCCGCCGTCGCCGCCACTGGCACGCGCGAAGCCGGTCATGCTGGAAATGGAGTTCGTGTCTCCCATCTGGAGGCCCCGCCATCGCTATTTCTTTGCCTTGGCCCGCGTCGCGCGCCAGTGGGCAACGTTGCGGTTGTGCTCGTCGAGGGTCTTCGCAAATGCATGCCCACCGGAGCCGTCGGCAACGAAATAGAGCGCGTCGGTCGCGGCCGGATGCAGAACAGCGGTGAGCGCGGCCCGCCCGGGATTGGCGATGGGTCCCGGCGGCAGCCCGTGCACGCGGTAGGTGTTGTAAGGGCTCTCGATGCGGAGATCGGACCGGGTCAGTGCCCGGCCGAGCGGACCCTTGCCCCCCGTCAGCGCGTAGATCACGGTCGGGTCCGACTGTAGCCGCATGTTCTCGCGCAGCCGGTTGAGGAAGACGCCGGCGATCACCGACCGCTCGTCGGCGACGCCGGTCTCCTTCTCCACGACGGAGGCCAGTACTACCGCCTGTTGCGCGTCGTCGAGGGCGAGCGTCGGGTCGCGCGCCTGCCACAGCTCCTTGACAAGCTGGGTCATGTCGTCCCGCATGCGCTTGACGAGGCCGGCGCGGCTATCGCCCAGCGCGTAATGATAGGTCTCGGGCAGGAGCGAGCCTTCCGGAGGCACCGTCTCGATCCCGCCCTCGAGCCTGGACGTCGTCTTGAGCGCGGCCACGATCTCCGCACTGGTCATTCCCTCGGTGACCGTGAGCCGGTGCACAACGGTGTCGCCGGCCACCAGCTTCTCCATCACGCCGCGCGGCGTGACCAGGGCCTCGAACACGTACTCGCCTGCCTTGAGCGCGTGCTGCTTGTCCTCGATCCAGAGGCCCGCGACGAAGAGCAGCGGATCGTCGATGACGCCTGCATCCTCCAGCGTATCGGCGATGTCGAAGGCGCTCAGCCCTTGGGGCAGGACCACGGTGCGTTCTTCGCGCGCGGGCCCCGGCGTGTCGAACTGGCCGTGAACGTAGAGCCAGCCAGCGATCGCGAGCACGACGGCGAGGCCCACCAGGACCGCCAACCCCGTCAGCGGCCATAGGAGGGCGCGCCTCATCGCCCGCCCCGCTAGGAGGGGTGGCCTACGATGACCGTGGCGTTGGTGCCGCCGAACCCGAAGGAGTTCGACAGCGCCCGCTCGACCTTGCGCTCCTTGGCCTCGTGCGGGACCAGATCGAGATCGCAGCCCTGCGAGGGATTGTCGAGATTGAGCGTCGGCGGGACCACGCCGTGGTTGATGGCGAGAATGGAGAAGATCAGCTCCACGCTGCCTGCCGCGCCGAGCAGATGCCCGATCGAGGACTTGGTCGACGACATCGAGAGTTTCCCGGCGTCCTCGCCGAAGAGTTGCTTGACCGCGCCGAGCTCGATTTCGTCGCCCAGCGGGGTCGAGGTGCCGTGCGCGTTGATGTAGTCGATCTCGTCGGTGTTGAGTTCTGCAGTCCTCAGCGCGTGGGCCATGGAGCGATAGCCGCCGGAGCCGTCCGGCGCCGGCGCGGTCACGTGGTGGGCATCGCCGCTCATGCCGTAGCCGATGACCTCGGCATAGATCGTCGCGCCCCGCTTCTTCGCGTGCTCGTACTCCTCCAGGACGACCACGCCGGCGCCCTCGCCCATGACGAACCCGTCGCGCGCCTCGTCCCAGGGGCGGGATGCGCGCTCCGGCGTGTCGTTGAAATTGGTGGAGAGTGCGCGGGCCGCCGCGAAGCCGGCGACGCCGATGTGGCAGACGCCCGCCTCCGCTCCGCCGGCGACCATGACGTCCGCATCGCCGCGCAGGATGAGGTGCGAGGCGTCGCCGATCGCGTGCGCCCCGGTCGAGCACGCAGTCACCACCGAATGATTGGGTCCGCGGAAGCCGTATCGGATCGAGACGTGGCCCGAGGCCAGATTGATCAGGCTCGACGGGATGAAGAACGGGCTGAGCCGCCTCGGCCCCTTGTCGTCAACCAGGACCGTCGCCGCCTCGATGGTCTTGAGCCCGCCGATGCCGGAGCCGATCATGACGCCGGTCCGCTCCTGGCTCTCCTCGTCTTCGGGCATCCAGCCCGAATCCTCGACCGCCTCCACTGCGGCACAGAGCGCATAGACGATAAAATCGTCCATCTTGCGCAAGTCCTTGGTCGATACGATGTCGGCCGGTCGGAAGGCGCCCTCATCGTCGCCGGACGGAATCTCGCCCGCGATCTTGACCGGCAGATCGCTGGGATCGAAGCCCTCGATTGGCGCGATGCCCGAGCGGCCTTCGACGAGTCGCTCCCAGCTCAGTCGAACGCCGTTCGCGAGCGGCGACACCATGCCGACACCGGTGACCACCACTCTGCGCGCCGGGTCAGCGGTGCGCATTCACTGCTCTCCAGCTATCGGGGTCTCGCGCAGGCTGTGTCCGCGCCATCGGCCCCTCTGGCCGTCCGGTCAGGTGATCTGCTCGATGTGGTCGATGGCGTCCTTCACCGTGAGGATCTTCTCGGCGGCATCATCGGGAATCTCGCAGCCGAACTCCTCCTCGAAGGCCATCACGAGCTCGACCGTATCGAGACTGTCCGCACCGAGATCGTCGATGAAGCTCGCATTCTCGGTCACCTTTTCCTCTTCGATGCCAAGGTGATCGACGACGATCTTCTTGACGCGCGCGGCGATATCGTTATCGCTCATGTAACCTTCCCTCGTCGGACTGCGTGAACGGCTACGCCGGTCTGAACCGGCGGACAGCGGCCCCCTGCGGCTCCCGAATCGCAAACGGACCGTGGCGCGCGGACGGACGGACGCGGCGGTAGGTAACACATTTTTCGGCGATACTCCATACGCTCGGAAGATGGTGCCGGTACGAGCGCTAATTCAAGTCTGAAGCCGGCCTGCGAGCCACGAGAGAAGCACCGAACCCACCGTCACGTACCCGGCAATGAGCGATCAACAGACAGAACCGAGCGCTATTCCCGGTCGCGGGCGGGTACTCCTGGGCTCGGCGCTCGTGGCTGCCGCAGGCTTGATGTTCGCTCTCGCCGGCATGGGCATCAAGATGGCGGAGGAGAGCCTTTCCAGCTTCGAGGTGCTGTTCTGGCGCAACGTGCTGAGCCTCGCGATCCTCGCGCCCTGGGTCATCAGGCATTGGCCCCGGTCGATGCGCCCGGAGCATCGCGGGCTCATGGCGATGCGGGGAATCGCATTGGTGGCGGCACTGCTCTGCTACTACCACGCGGTCAGCGTACTCCCGCTTGCCGAGGCGGTGCTGCTCAACTTCAGCTCACCCATCTTCGTGCCTGTTCTGGGGTTTCTGTTGTTCCGATTCGCGTTCGGCGGCCGGGTGCTGGCGGCGGTGCTGATCGGCTTCGCGGGCGTCGCCCTGATCCTCAGGCCGGGAACGGAGTTCTTCCAGTTCGCGGCCTTGATCGGGCTCGCGTCCGGTGTGCTCGGCGGGCTCTCCGCCGTCGCGATATGGCGCATGCCGGCCGACGAGGACCCGTTCCGTATCGCCGTCTACTTCGCCCTGATCGGCATCCTCGTCACGCTCACGCCGGTGCTGATGAGCCCGACCGTGCCGCCGGCAGAGGCCTGGCCCGGCCTGATCATGCTCGGCGTGTTCTCGACCGCCGCTCACGTCCTCTTTGCGAAAGGCTGCCTGATCGCGCCGACCGACCGGGCCGGCACCTTCATCTACACGTCGGTGGTCTTCGCCGCAGTCTTCGGCTGGCTGTTCTGGGGCGAGGGCGTGGACTGGCTCATGGCCGCGGGCGCAGTGTTGATCGTCGTGGCCGGCGTGCTCGCCATACGCGCCGGCAGGCCCGGCCGGCAGCGGGCAGCGTAGGGCGGCCGAACGCCGGCCGACACGCGCCGCGTTCAGATCATCGCCATGCCGCCGTTGACGTGGAGCGTCTGCCCGGTGACGTAGCGGGCCTCCTCGCTCGCGAGGTAGACGCAGGCGGCTGCGACGTCGCCGCCTTCGCCGAAGCGCCCGGCCGGGATCGCGCCGAGCAACGCCTCCTTCTGCGCGTCCGCCAGTGCGTCGGTCATCGCCGTCTCGATGAAGCCGGGGGCGACGCAGTTGGCGGTGACGCCGCGCGCGGCGGCCTCGGCGGCGAGCGCCTTCACCATGCCGGCGAGGCCGGCCTTGGAGGCAGCGTAGTTCGCCTGCCCGGCGTTGCCGGTCGTGCCCACCACCGAAGTGATGAAGATCAGCCGCCCCCAGCGCTGGCGGATCATGCCGCGCAGGCAGGCACGGGCGAGCACGAAACCGGCGCTGAGGTTGACCTCAAGCACCTCCTGCCAGTCCTCGTCCTTCATGCGGAGCGCGAGCCCGTCCCGGGTGATCCCGCCGCAATGAACCAGGATGGCGGGTGCGCCCAGCGCCGCCGCTGCCCGCTCGGGCAGCCCGGCGAGGGCATCGCGATCGGCGAGATCGCAAGGCACGGCGCTCGCCCCCTCCCCGAGCTTCGACGCGAGCGCCTCCAGCGCCGCCGCGCGGCGGCCGGAGAGAGCGACTGCCGCGCCCTGGGCGTGCAGGGCCTCGGCAATGGCGCTGCCGATGCCGCCAGACGCCCCCGTCACCAGCGCCACCTTTCCCGACAGATCGAACATTCCTCGCTGCTCCCTGTTGCCGCCGCCCGCTACGCCTTCGCCGAGCCTTCCAAGAATGCCTCGACGTCGGCGACCGTTCCGACCGCACTCGCGCTCAATCCCCGGTCGATGCGGCGCGCAAGCCCGGTGAGCACCTTGCCGGCGCCGACCTCGATCAGCGTATCCACGCCCTCGCTCGCCATGTGAAGCACGCTCTCGCGCCAGCGCACCATCGCCGTCACCTGGCGAACCAGCAGCCCCGGCACCTCGGCAGCCTCGTGGAGCGGGCGCGCAGTCACGTTGGAGACCACCGGGACGGCAAGCGGATCAAAGGAGACGGTCTCGAACGCCGCCGCCATGGTCTCCGCCGCGGGGCTGAGCAGCGGCGAGTGGAACGGCGCGCTCACCGGCAGCATCACGGCGCGCTTGATGCCGTGCTCCGGCGCGAGCGCCACCGCGCGCTCCACCGCCGACGCAGCACCGCTGATCACGACCTGGCCGGGCGCGTTGTCGTTGCCGATGACGCAGACCTCGCCGCCAGCCGCCGCCTGGGCGATCGCTTCGGCCTGTGCGAGATCGGCGCCGAGCAGCGCAGCCATGGCGCCGGCGCCCACCGGCACCGCCTGTTGCATGGCGTCGCCCCGCAGGCGCAGCAGGCGCGCCGCATCGCCCAGCGCCAGGCAGCCCGCGGCGGCCAGCGCCGTGTACTCGCCCACCGAATGGCCGGCGACGAAGGCCGCCCGTTCCGAGAGCCGCCAGTCGCCCTCGTCCTCAAGCGCGCGAATGACCGCAACCGAGACCGCCATGAGCGCGGGCTGCGCGTTCCGCGTCAGCGTGAGCTCGTTTTCCTCGCCCCCGAAAATGAGCCGCGACAGAGGCTCGCCAAGCGCCTCGTCCAACTCCTGAAACACGGCGCGCGCCGCCGGAAAGGCGTCATGCAGATCCTGGCCCATGCCGACCGTCTGCGAACCCTGTCCGGGAAAGATGATGGCCGTGGTCATGCGGGAGACTCTCGCGCTTTCGCGACCCCAACGCGCGCGCCGCTACTGACCACGCAGCCCGGGACCTGTCAAGCGAACGGACCCCGCTGCCGCTTGCGATGCAAGAATGATGTTGTATAGTCCGCCGCCTAGGTCTGCCGCCCTGCCGGAGAGCAGGGCGGGCGGACTATCGCGCGCCGCGACCGACACTCAGGAGAACAGCGCCGCATGCCGCTCTACGAGAGCACGTTTATCGCGCGTCCCGACATCTCGTCCCAGCAGGTGGACGGCCTTGCCGAGCAGTTTCGCGAGATCCTCACGGAGGCCGGCGGCGAGATCGCCAAGACCGAGTATTGGGGACTGCGCAGCCTTGCGTACCGCATCAAGAAGAACCGCAAGGGCCACTACTACTTCATGAACATCGATGCGCCGCCGGAAGCGATCGACGCCATGGAGCGCACGATGCGCATCAATGAGGACGTCATCCGCTACCTGACGGTGCGGGTGGACGAGCACGACCCCAACCCGGCGCCGCTCACCCAGTCGCGCGGACGCGGACGCGACGGCCGCGGAGGCCGCGGCGGACGGTGGGAGGGCCGACGCCGGGACGATGACGGCGAGGGCCGGCGCCGAGAGGGTGAGGGTGAGCGTGGCGAGCGCCCGAAGCGCGAGGACGCCGCGCCGGCCGCCGATGCGGCTGCCAAGGAGGCTGCGAGCGAGCCCCCTGCAAGCGAAGCCCCCGTGAGCGACGCTGCGGGCGAAAGCGCAGCAGACAGCGGCGCCGAGGAGAAGAGCGATGGCTGAAGGCGAACGGACCGAGAGCGGCGCGCAGCCCGGCGGTGCAAGCCGGCCTGGGCCGGGTGCCGACGACGGCCGCCGGCAGCATCCCTTCGGCGGACCGCGCCACGGCGGGCCGGGCGGCGGCCGCGGCGGCGGTGGCGTGCCGATGGTCTCGTTCCCGAGGCGGCCGTTCTTCCGCCGCAAGAAGTCGTGCCCCTTCAGCGGGCCCAACGCGCCGAAGATCGACTATCGGGACGTGAAGCTGCTTCAGCGCTTCCTTTCGGAGCGGGGCAAGATCGTGCCGAGCCGCATTACGGCGGTCTCGGCCAAGAAACAGCGGGAGCTCGCGCGCGCGATCAAGCGCGCGCGCCATCTGGCGCTGCTGCCCTACGTCATCAAGTAGACAGGTCGTCGCCCGGCGCGGGTATTCCGGCCTGGGCGATTCGCCAAGCGGGGAACAGGGGCATGGAAGTCATCTTGCTCGAGAGGATCGAGAAGCTCGGCGGGATGGGCGATATCGTCGGGGTGAAGGACGGCTATGCCCGCAACTTCTTGCTGCCCCGCAAGAAGGCCCTTCGCGCCACGCCCGAGAACATGCAGCGCTTCGAGCGGGAGCGCGAGGCGCTGGAGCAGCTCAACAGCGACCGCCGCGATGCCGCTGGCTCCGCCGCCACGCGGCTCGAGGGCGAGAGCATCATCCTCATCCGCCAGGCGAGCGACACGCTGCAGCTCTATGGCTCCGTTAGCGCGCGGGATATCGCCGAGGCGATGGCCGAGCGTGGCGCCGAGGTCAGGCGCCAACAGGTGCGGCTGGACCGCCCGATCAAGTCGCTCGGCGTCCACGACGTGCGGATCGCGCTCCACCCGGAGGTGACGGTGACGGTCAAGGTCAACGTCGCCCGTTCGCCCGAGGAGGCGGAGATTCAGGCCCGCGGCGGCACGATCCTCGATGAGGCGGAGGACGCCGAAGAGGACGTCGGGGCGGAGGGGGCTGCGGACGACGGGGCGCAGGAATTGCTCGAAGCCGACGACGCTCCCGAGGCAGCAGCCGCTACAGAAGATACCGAGGCTGGGGCCGATGCGCCCGCTGGAGCCGAAGCGGACGGCGGCGCGGACGGGCCAGAGGACGAAGGCTCCTCCAGCACCTAGACCCGAGAATCGAGGCTTTCCGCCATGCTGGTTGCGCCCCTGCTCAGGACGTTGATGAGGCGGGGCACGCTTCGCGTGGTGGATGCGGGGGGCAAGCTCCACACCTTTGCGGGCGAGCCGGGGGACACCGTCACCATCCGGCTGCACGACCGCTCGCTCCACTGGAAGCTGTTGTTGAACCCGCGCCTCGTCGTCGGCGAAGCCTACATGGACGGCACGCTGACGCTGGAGGATGACGCGACCATCCGTGACTTCCTTCACCTGGTGGGCGCGAACCTCCACCTACTCGACGAGAACACGGTGATCAAGGCGCGCAACTGGCTCGCGCAATGGATCCGCCCGCTGCAGCAGCACAACCCCATCGGCCGCGCCCGGCAGAACGTGGCCCATCACTACGATCTCTCGGACGACCTCTACGACCTCTTCCTCGATCCTGACCGGCAGTATTCCTGCGCCTACTTCGACACGCCCAATCACTCGCTGGAGCAGGCCCAGCACGCCAAGAAGCGTCACCTCGCGTCGAAGCTGCTGCTCGACCGGCCCGGCCTCAGCGTGCTCGACATCGGCTCGGGCTGGGGCGGCCTCGGCATCTACCTGCACGAGAAGACCGGCGCCAACATGACGGGGCTGACCCTGTCGAAGGAGCAGCAGGCCTACGCCACGGAGCGCGCTCAGAAGCTCGGCATTCAGGATCACGTGGCCTTCCACCTGCGCGACTACCGCGAGGACACCGGCACTTACGACCGGATCGTCTCGGTCGGCATGTTCGAGCACGTGGGCGTCAAGCACTACCTCGAGTTCTTTCGCAAGGTGGAGCGGCTGCTCAAGGAGGACGGTGTCGCCCTGCTCCACACCATCGCCCGCTGGGACGGGCCGAGCGTCACCAACCCGTGGCTGCGCAAGTACATCTTCCCGGGCGGCTATTGCCCGTCTCTCTCCGAGGTGTTCGCCGCGCTGGAGCAGACCGGCCTGAAATCCCTGGACGTGGAGATGCTGCGCCTGCACTACGCCGATACGCTCAAGCACTGGTCGCGCAACTTCCAGGCGAGCCGCGAGCGGGTGAAGGAGGTCTACGACGAGCGCTTCTGCCGTATGTGGGAGTTCTACCTCGCCGGCGCCGAGGCCGCCTTCCGCCATCAGGACCACATGGTGGCCCAGATCCAGCTCGCCCGGCGCCAGGACGCGGCGCCGCTGACCCGCGATTACATGGTGGATTGGGAGCGTGCCCACGCGACCTGATGAGGCGAGGCTCCGCAGGCCGGTCTCGATCCGTATTCCACACGGTTGCTCACAACTAGAATCCTCGACAAGTGGCGGATTGGACGGTTTTCCCCGCAAACGAGACCATGTGAGCAAGAAAAGCGTGTAAAGAGAATTTCCCCGGTTTCCTCAATTTTCACGTGCGGAGCCGTGTAGAGCCGCCCGTCACGCACATGTCATAGTACGTTCATGGCCGCTCGAGTCCCCCTGCAAGAAGCGTCGGCCGAGACGCCGGGCTATCGTTCCCCGCCAAGCAACCTCGAAGCCGAACAGGCGCTGCTCGGCGCGCTGCTGGTCAACAACGAAGCCGCCAGTCTGGTCAGCGCCTTCCTGCTGCCGGAACATTTCTTCCTGCCGGTGCACGGCCGCATCTACGACGCCATCCTCCGCATGGTCGAGCGTGGGCAGATCGCTAACCCCGTGACGCTCAAGCACTATTTCGAGCGCGACGAGGCGCTGGAGGAGGCCGGCGGCGGCCAGTACCTGGCGCGCCTCGCGGGCTCCGCCGTGACGGTGATCAACGCCGAGCACTACGGTCGCGCCATCCACGACCTGGCGCTGCGCCGTTCCCTCGTCAGCATCGGCGAAGAGGTGGTGAACTACGCGTACGACGGGCCGCTCGATCAGCCTGCGGCGGAGCAGATCGAAACGGCCGAGCACAGCCTCTACCAGCTCGCCGAGGAGGGCCGCGTCGACCCGGGCGGGCAGCAGTTCGCTGCGCCGCTCGCCAATGCCGTCGAGATGATTCAGCAGGCCTACAAGCGCGAAAGCCGGCTAACCGGCGTGCCGACCGGCTTCGTCGATCTGGACCGCCTGCTCGGCGGACTGCACGCCTCCGACCTGATCATCCTGGCGAGCCGCCCCGGCATGGGGAAGACGGCGCTTGCGACCAACATTTCCTTTAATGCCGCGTCGACTTACAGCGCCGGCACAGAGGGCGAGCCGGCGGCCGATGGCGCCAAGGTCGCGTTCTTCTCGCTCGAAATGTCGGCCGAGCAGCTCGCGACGCGGATCCTCGCCGAGCAGACCCAGATTTCGTCCGACAAGCTCAGGCGCGGGGAGGTGCGGAATGCGGATTTCGGCAGGATCGTCCAAGCCAGCCAGGCGATGGAGAGGCTGCCGCTCTTCATCGACGATTCGCCTGCGCTCACCATCGCGGGCCTTCGCGCCCGCGCGCGCCGGCTCAAGCGCCGCCACGGCATCTCGCTGATCGTGGTGGACTACCTGCAGCTCATGCGCCCGACCACGAGCATGCGGCTCAATAACCGTGTCCAAGAGGTCTCGGAGATCACGCAGGGCCTCAAGGCGCTGGCCAAGGACCTGGACCTGCCGGTGTTGGCGCTGGCGCAGCTGAGCCGCGCGGTGGAGCAGCGCGACGACAAGCGGCCGCAACTTGCGGACCTGCGCGAGTCGGGCTCGATCGAGCAGGACGCCGACGTCGTCATGTTCCTGTATCGCGAGCAGTACTACCTAGGGCGCAAGGAGCCGGAGGAGGGCACCGCCGACCACGCCGAGTGGCAGGAGAAGATGGACAAGGTCCACAACAAGGCGGAGATCATCGTCGCCAAGCAGCGCCACGGGCCGATCGGCAAGGAGGAACTCTACTTCAACGCGCTGCTGACCAAATTCGACAACCTCGACAGGAGCCGCGCGTCGGCGTCGGCGGAAGACCCCCCGTTCTAGCCCGAGGCGTTTTCGAGCGTTCATGCAGCGGCGATCACCGCCCGTTTGGGAAGACGAGCCGGAACCCGACCGCCGAGCACATCCAGCAATACCTCGACCCGCTCGCGCGGGGCGAGCCGCAGCACAACCGCGGCACATTCCACGAAGGGACCGGCGGCGATGGTGACGGCATCCCCCGGCTTCAAATCGACAGGCTCGGGCGTGCTCACGCCGTCGTCCCCGGTCGCCTCCCTCAGTGCCGCGACGAAATCTTCGGGCAGTGCCTGAGGGAGCGGGCCGTCGGCGAGAAGGCGCTTCACCCCGAAGGTGCCGTTGATCGCTCGCCACGGCTCGCGCCCAATATCGAGTTCCACGAACAGGTAGCCCGGGAAGAGCGGCGCGTGCCCGATTTCGAAGCGCTTTGCCCGGCGCCGGGAGCGCTGCATCATCGGCAGCCACACCCGATACCCCTGGCGCGCCAGGTTTACTTTGGCGCGCTGCTCCTGATGGGGCCGCGCGTGGACAACGTACCAACGGGTCATTTGCGTGTTCAGATCGGCTCCCAGGCAGCCGCGGTGACATCCAAAGTCTCGTCCCGGACGACCAGCCGGGGCGGCGCCTCGCACGGCCGGCATTTCCGCCACTCCGGCGCGGCAGGGTCGATTTCAGTCTGAATTCTGGTCCTGACGGCCATAGGAACATCTAATGATAGTTATGAATATAGGTGATCTGATCAGAATTTTCAATGGTTGTTCCGCGAACCTGGTGGCATGGAGCGCGTATCCGGCGATTGGGGGACATGAAATTTGGCCGCGCGGCTCCCACTCCACTAACATCCCCGCCCGAGCACGATCGAGCCCACCGGAGAGACGATGAGCACGACATTCAAGGAGACCGAGTGGATCTGGCGCGACGGGGAATTCGTCCGCTGGCAGGATGCCACGGTCCATATCCTGGCCACCGCCGTTCAGTTCGGCTCCTCTGTCTTCGAAGGTATCCGCTGCTACGACACCGCTGGCGGCCCTGCCATCTTCCGCTTGACCGAGCATCTAAAGCGGCTGCGCAACTCCGCGCGGATCTACCGTATGGAGACCGCCTACAGCGACGAGGAGCTGACCGAGGCCTGCTTCGCGCTGATACGGCGCAACGGGCTCCGCCACTGCTACATCCGGCCGGTGATCATGCGCGGCTACGGCGCGATTGGGATGGACGGCATCGGCAGCCCCATCGAGACCTGGATTCCGGCCTGGGAGTGGGGCGCCTATCTCGGTGAAGAGGCCCTGGAGCGGGGCGTCGACGTCTGCGTCTCCTCCTGGAGCCGCGCCGCGCCCAACACCTTCCCCGGCATGGCAAAGGCGACCGGGCATTACAACAACGCGCAGCTCATCAAGCTGGAGGCGATGGCCAACGGCTTCGTCGAGGCCATCGCGCTCACCCACGACGGCCTGATCAGCGAGGGCAGCGGCCAGAACCTTTTCGCGGTGATGGACGGCGCCGTGCTGACGCCGCCGATCGACGGCAGCAACCTCTCCGGCATCACGCGGAACGCGGTGCTCACCATCGCCGCCGATCTCGACGTGCCGGTGCGCGAATGCCCGATGCCCCGCGAGCTGCTCTATTGCGCCGACGAGTTGTTCTTCTCCGGCACTGCGGCGGAGGTCACGCCGATCCGCTCCGTCGACCGGATCACCATCGGCCCCGGCGGGATCGGCCCGGTCACGCGGCGCATTCAGCAGCGCTTCGCCGAGATCGTGAGCGGCCGCTCCAACGACGATCACCGCTGGCTTACCCTGGTCCCGCCTGCCTGAGCAGCGGGGCCCGAGCGTCCTGTGCGCCAATCGCCTGAGGGAGGACGTGCATGACCGACAGTCATGATCGGGCGGCAGCGCTCGCCGAGAGGCTCTTCGTCGAGAACGCCGAGGGTCGGCCGTTTCAGCGCCTGAGGGGCGCCGACCGACCGGCATCCCTGGATGAGGGATACCGCGTCCAGAGCCTGCTCAACCGGCGCTTCGCAGAGGCCGGGCGGGGCGGGATCGCCGGCTACAAGGTGGGCCTCACCTCCGAGGCCATCCAGACGATGTACGGGAGCGACCAGCCGATCAGCGGCGTGGTGTTCGAGACTGGGGTGCACCGCTCACCTGCCCGCATCGCGCTCGCGGACTACACCCGCCTCGGGCTCGAGTTCGAGCTTGCGGTTGGGATCGGAGGCGATTTCCGGCCCGAGGACGCGCCGTTCGCCCCCGACGACGCGCGCGACCGCGTCGCGTCTTGCATGCCGGCCTTCGAGCTGATCGAGGATCGCCATGCCGACCACGACGACGTCGACGCGCTCTCCATCCTCGTGGATAACGCCTGGTGCGCCGGTGTGGTACTCGGGCAGCCCTGCTCCGATTGGCGCACGCTCGATCTCGCCAACACGCCGGTCTCACTCAGGATCAACGACGCCCTGCCGGCTGCAGCGGTGACGGGCGCCGCCATGGGCAACCCGCTGCACTCTCTGGTGTGGCTCGCCAACCAGCTCGCCTCGCGCGGGACGACGCTGAAGCGCGGCATGATCGTGATGACCGGGAGCACGCTGGCAACGCAGTTCCCGAAAGCGGGCGATCGCTTCGTCTACGAGATCGAGGGGCTGGGCGCGGCGGAGGCGACGATCGCCTGAGTCGGCGGTCCAGCCGACTACCCGGCTGAGCCGGGGCGGCGCGTGATGATGACGTCACGGTGAACGCCGACGCACAGCAGCAGCCCGAGACCCAGCATCAGGCTCAGCATGGCGCTGCCGCCGTAGGAGATCAGCGGCAGCGGCAGGCCCACGATGGGGATCAGGCCGATCACCATCGCGACGTTGAAGAACACGTGGAAGAAGAACGTGACCGTAATTCCCATGCCCAGCAGGCGGCCGAAATGGTTGTTGCTGCGGGCCGAGATCACCACGCCGTAAGTCGCGATCCCCAGGTACAGCAGGAGCACACCGGCGACGCCGAAGAAGCCCAGCTCCTCTGCCATCATCGTAAAGATGAAATCGGTCTGCTTCTCCGGCAGGAAGTTGAGGTGGCTTTGGGTTCCCTGAAGATATCCTTTGCCGAAGAGACCGCCGGAGCCGAGCGCGATCTTGGATTGCAGGATGTGATAGCCGGCGCCGAGCGGGTCCGCCTCGGGGTTGAAGAACGTGAGAATGCGCGCCCTCTGATACTCGTGCAGGAACTGCCAGACGACGGGCCCGGAGCCGAGCGCAAGCACGACGGCGACGCCGATCTTCCACGCCTTGAGCCCGGCGAGGAACAGCATGATCGCGCCGCCGAGCGCGAGCAATAGCGCGGTCCCCAGATCGGGCTGGCGCAGGATCAGCGCGGCGGGTGCGAGAATCATGAGCAGCGGTGGGAGGTAGGTGCGGATGCGGCCGATCCCCTCGAGCGGAACGCCGTGGAAGTAGCGCGCGAGCGCCAGGATCAGCGCGATCTTCATGAGCTCCGACGGTTGGAGCTGAATCACACCCAGGTCGATCCAGCGCTGCGCCCCCTTCCCTGCCGCGCCGAGCAGCTCCACGCCCACCAACAAGCCGAAAGCGAGGCCGTAGATCGTGTAAGCCGCGCGCAGCCAGAAGCCGATGTCGGCGGTCGCTACGGCAATCATCAGCAGCAGGCCCGCGCCGAACCAGACCATCTGGCGCGCCGCCCACGGCTCGGTGGAGCCGCCGGAGGCAGAAATCAGCATGCCGATGCCGACCGCGCCGACGGTGCAGACGAGGACGATCAGGAACCAGTCGAGCCTGAGCAACCGTTCGGCAATGCGATAGCCCTGACGGCTGCTGACTTCGAACTGTGCCATCAGGCGGTCTCGTGCGGGCGGATCAGCGCTTCGAGGTTGCGGGCGCGGGACGAGGGGTCACGACGCTGCACCTCGCGCAGGATGTCGCGGGCGATCGGGGCTGCCACGGAGCCACCGCTGCCCCCGTGTTCCACGACAACGGCAACACCATAGCGCGGTCGCTCCAGCGGCGCGTAGGCGACAAAGAGCGCGTGGTCGCGCTCCTCCCACGGGCGGTCTTCGTTCTTGATCACCCCCGTGCGGTGCTCGCGTTCGGAGATCCGCCGCACCTGCACGCTCCCGGTCTTGCCGGCCATCGCCAACGCGGGCTCTTCGATGCGCGCGCGATAGGCGGTGCCCTTGGGTTCGTTCACGACAAAATTCATGCCCTTGCGGACGATATCCAAATGGGCGGGCGAAAGCCCCATCGGGGCGAACGACTCGCTCTCCCGCGGCACCGGCTGCCCGTCCCGGATGGCCTCCGCCAGGAGCCGAGGCTCCACCGCGATGCCGCCGTTGGCGATGCGCGCGACCATCACCGCGAGCTGAAGCGGCGTGGTGAGGAGATAGCCCTGGCCGATACCCACGACCAGCGTCTCGCCGCCCTGCCAGGGCTCGCCGATCATGGCGAGCTTCCACTCGCGCGTCGGCACCAGGCCTGGCTTCTCCCCCGGCAGTTCGATGTCGAGCTTGTTGCCGAAGCCGAAGCGCTCCGACATCGCCGCAATCCGGTCTATGCCGACGCGCTTCGCCACCTCGTAGAAGTAAACATCGCAGGATTCCATGAGGCCCTGCACCATGGCGACGTGCCCGTGGCCGTAGCGCCTCCAGCAGCGGAACCGGCGTTTCCCGAGCTTGAGGGAGCCGTTGCAGTAGAAGCGGTGATAGGGGCTCACCTCGCCGCTCTCGAGCGCAGCCAGCGCCACGATCATCTTGAATGTGGAGCCGGGCGAGTACTGGCCGGCGATCGACTTGTTGCTGAGCGGGAAGCGCGGATGGCTGATCAGCTCCCGCCATTGCCGCTGGCTGATGCCGGAGGTGAACATGTTTGGGTCGTAGCTCGGCACCGACGCCAGGGCCAGGATCTCGCCCGAATGCACGTCGAGAACCACGGCCGATCCGCTCTCTTCGCCGAAGCGGGCCGAGACATATTGCTGTAGCCCGAGATCGACGGTCAGCACGTGATCGTCGCCCGGCCGGCCCGTCCTGCGGCTGAGCTCGCGGATGACGCGACCGTAGGCGTTGACCTCGACCTGCCGGGAGCCGGCCTCGCCGCGCAGGGAGCTCTCCAGCACCTTCTCGGCGCCGTTCTTGCCGATGCGGAAGTCGGGTAGCGTGAGCAGCGGATCGTCCGTCAACTCCAAATCGGATTCGTTGACGGCGCCGACGTAGCCGACGATGTGGACCGTATCGCGCCCGAAGGTGTAGAGGCGGCGGCTGCCCACGTCGATCATCACGCCGGGCAGGTCTGGCGCGTTAACCTCGATTTGCGAGACCTCGTCCCAGTTCAGATTTTCGCGGACCGTGATGGGGACGAATCTCTGCTTGCGGCTGGCTTCGCGCAGGACCCTATCGCGGTCGTGGTCCTCGATCGGCACCAGCGCCGCGATTTCGTCCAGCGCCCTTTCGAGATTCAGCGCCGCCTCGGGGACAACGACCAGCCGGTAGTTCAGCCGGTTTTCCGCGAGGACCTGGCCAAAGCGGTCGAAGATGCGGCCCCGCGCCGGCGGCAGCAGCTGCATGTTGATACGGTTCTCGTCGGCGAGCACCTGATAGCGCTCGGATTCGACGACCTGGAGCTGATAGAGGCGCCCGGCGAGGCCGGCCGTCAGCAGCGCCTGTGCACCGCCCACGATGACCGCGCGACGCGTGAAAAGGTTGGCGCGTCCGGTTTCGCCCCGCATCTCACTCAGGCCGCGCGGCGGCGAGCACGCCGAGGGGACGGAAGAACACCACGAAAATCGGGAAGAGCAGCAGAGTCAGCACGACCTGCACGACGATGGGCAGTGGCGGGACCAGCGCGCCGAAGCACGCTGAGCTGATGATCCAGCTGAGCAGCCCGACCGCGGGCATGACCAGGGAGAAGCCCCACCAGATGACGAGAAACGGTTTGCCTCGGAAGAAGGTGCGTTGCGGGGCGACGACTCCCTGAACGATGAGAAGCACCAGCGCCGTCATGCCGAGCGGCGTCGCGGCAAGGAGGTCCTGGAGCACGCCGATGCCGAAGGTCGCCACATAGGGGAAGCGCTCCGGCCGGTAGATGGTCCAGTAGAAGACCGCCATCACCGCGAAGGCCGGCGTGACCTCGACGAATGCCGGCAGCCGCCAGGGGAGCGACGCCGCAAATACGAGCATCACCGTGATGGTCACCGGGATCGCGCCGCGCACGGAGCGGTCGGCCCATTGCAACCAGTCGCCCATCACCGCAGGCTCCCGGCGCGTTCGGCGCGGCGTGTTTCGGGCAAGACCCCCGGCACCACATAGTCGAGTACGGTAACGTAATCGAGCCGCTCCCACACCACGAACGGCTGCACCGTCGCGCGGTCCTTGTCGACTGCGGACACGATCCCGACATCGAGCGCCGGCGGGAACATCCCGCCTTCTCCCGACGTCACGACGCGATCGCCGGGCTTGACCCTGGCGTCGGTTGCGAGGAAGGCGAGGGAGGGATGCGGGCTGTTGTCGCCGCGCAGAATCGTCCGGTCGCGGCTTTCCTCCAGCACCACGGGTATTCGCGAGTTCAGGTCCGTGAGCAGGAGGACTCGCGCCGTGTGCTGCCCCGCCTCCAGTACACGGCCCACCAGCCCGTCGTGGTTTACCACCGCCTGGCCCTTCCGCACCCCATGGGATTGCCCCGCGTTGACCATGACCATTTGGATGAAGGGCCCGCCCGAATCCGCAATCACGCGGGCCGTGACGAAGCGCGCCCTCTGGTCCGGCACGACCTTGAGCATCCGGCGAAACATATCGTTCTCGTAGCCGAGCTGCTCGGCCACCGCCTGCCACTTGCGAAGCTGCGCGTTGTCGTGCTCCAGGCTCTGGTTGCGCTCGTGAGCGCTCAAGATGCCGTCCAGCTCGTCGAATCCGCCGGCGATTGTCGTCACCGGCTGAGAGAAGAAGGCAAATATCGGGCTCACGGTGTCGGTCACACCGACGCGCAGCTTCTCGATCAAGCGCGGCTCTGCCTGGCTCAGGATCATCAGGGTGATCGCCGCGCAGGCCAGCATTGCATAGCCGAAGCGCTGGGCGAAAACCCTGCCCGGCACGGCCAGGACGAGATTGCGCCCCCGGCCTACCCTCACTCAGACCTCCAAACGTTACGCGGCGGATTCCGAATCGGGCCCGCGTAGCGGGATGTCTAATATGTCTCGTGAAGGGCGTGCTTCAAGGCCTTCATTTCTTCCAAACATCGGCCGGTGCCGAGAGCGACGCAGCGCAAGGCCTGATCCGCGATGGAAACCGGCAGCCCGGTCGCGTGGCGCAGCACGTAGTCGAGGTTGCCGAGGAGCGCGCCGCCGCCCGTCAACACGATGCCCTTGTCGACGATATCGGCCGCGAGTTCGGGCGCCGTGTTCTCCAGCCCCACCTTGACCGCGTCGATGATGGCACCCACCGGCTCGGCCAGGCTTTCGGAAATCTGCCTCTTGGAGATGACGATTTCCTTGGGCACGCCGTTCATCAGATCGCGCCCCTTGATGTTGAGCGTCTCGCCGTCGCCGTCCTCGGGCGGGCAGGCCGAGCCCAGATCCTTCTTGATCCGCTCCGCGCTCGCCTCGCCGAGCAGCAGGTTATGGGTGCGGCGCACGTAGGCGATGATGCTCTCGTCCATCTTGTCGCCGCCGACGCGCACCGAGCGCGAATAGACGATGCCGCCGAGCGAGAGCACGGCGACCTCGGTGGTGCCGCCGCCCACGTCGACCACCATGGAGCCGGTCGGCTCGGTCACCGGCAGGTTTGCGCCGATGGCGGCGGCCATCGGCTCCTCGATCAAGAAGACGCGCCGGGCGCCCGCGCTCTCCGCCGATTCCTGAATGGCGCGGCGCTCGACGGCGGTCGAGCTCGACGGCACGCAGATGATGACCTGAGGGCTCGCGAAGCTGCGCCGGTTGTGCACCTTGCGGATGAAGTGCTTGATCATGTCCTCCGCCACCTCGAAGTCGGCAATGACGCCGTCCCGAAGCGGGCGGATCGCCTCGATGTTCCCGGGCGTGCGGCCGAGCATCTGCTTGGCCTCGTTGCCGACCGCGAGAACCTGCTTCTTGCCCTTCCAGGTGGTGAGCGCCACCACCGAGGGCTCGTCGAGGACGATGCCTTGGGACTTCACGTAGACGAGCGTGTTCGCGGTCCCCAGGTCGATCGCCATGTCGGCGGAAAGGAACCCCAGCAACTTCGAGAACATGCGCTGCTTCTCCTCCTGAACGGCAGCGGGGCGGGCAGTCGTCAGTCGCGGCCCACCCCGTCGTTCATGCTGACAACGCCTCCGGAGCCGTCTTCTGCCGCTTGACCAGAAGCTTGTTGAGCGCGTGCACATAGGCCAGAACCGAGGCCACGATGGTATCGATATGCGCACTGTGCCCGTTCACTGTTCTCCCGTTTTCCTCCAGCCGCACGCTCACCTCGGCCTGGGCGTCGGTGCCCTCCGTCACCGCGTGAACCTGATAAAGCTGTAGCCTGGCCTCGTGCGGGTAAATCGCCTTGATGGCGTTGAAAGCCGCATCCACGGGGCCGTTCCCGGTTGCCTGCGCCTCCGCCTGCTCGCCGTCGATGGCGAGCGTGAGAGACGCCTCCTGCGGTCCTGACGAGCCGCAGGACACCGAGAGTGACCCGAAGCGAATGCGGTCGTTTGCGCCGGCGACCTCTGTGTCCACCAGCGCGATGATGTCCTCGTCGAAGAGTTCTTTCTTCTTGTCGGCGAGGTCCTTGAATCGCACGAACGCTTCCTGAAGCGCGTTGTCGCCGAGCTCGGTGTAGCCGAGGCTCCGCAGCTTCTCGCGGAAGGCGTGGCGGCCCGAATGCTTGCCCATGACGAGCGTCGACTGCACGAGGCCGACCGATTCGGGCGTCATGATCTCGTAGGTCTGCGCGTCCTTGAGGACGCCGTCCTGATGGATTCCCGCTTCGTGGGCGAAGGCGTTGGCGCCCACGATCGCCTTGTTCGGCTGCACGACGAAGCCGGTCACCGCCGAGACCATGCGCGAGGCGCGCATGATGTTCTCGGTCTTCACGCTTGTCTCGTAGCTCAGGAGATCGTTGCGCGTGCGCAGCGCCATGACGATCTCTTCCATCGCGGCGTTGCCGGCGCGCTCACCCAGCCCGTTGACGGTGCACTCCACCTGCCGCGCGCCCGCCTGCACGGCGCTCAGCGAGTTGGCGACGGCCAGCCCCAGGTCGTTGTGGCAATGGACCGAGAGCACGGCCTTGTCGATGTTGGGCACCCGGTCGAACAGCATGGCGATCAGCGCTGCGAACTCCTCCGGCACGGCATAGCCCACGGTGTCGGGGATGTTGATGGTGCCGGCGCCGGCCTTGATCGCCGATTCCACGCAGCGGCAGAGGAAGTCGTGCTCGGTGCGCGAGCCGTCCTCGCAGGACCACTCGACGTCGTCGGTGAACTTGCGGGCGTAGCTCACGCTGTCGATCACGGCCGCGTGCACGTCCTCCGGATCCATCTGGAGCTTGACGCGCATGTGGAGCGGGCTGGTCGAGATGAAGGTGTGGATGCGACCGGACTTGGCCGGCCCGAGCGCCTCGGCCGCACGGTCGATGTCCCGCCGCCCGGCACGCGCGAGACCGCAGACGGTGCTCTCGGTCACCACCTTGGCGACCTCGCGAACCGCCTCGAAATCGCCGTTCGATGCGATTGGGAAGCCGGCCTCGATCACGTCGACCCTCATCTCCTCGAGGATCTCGGCGATCC
>JAPPNV010000035.1 GCA_028818565.1 Rhodospirillales bacterium
ATCATCGACTCAGTGAACAGTGTACTTCAATCAATTAATCGGACAGTACACTAGACCCATTTTCAATAAAACCGTGCTGAGTTCGCACGGCTGCTACAAAATGGGGCTCGATCTCTCTATCTCACTGATATTGCGCCCTTTTCGTGGTCCATCGACGAGTCCTTAGTGAGGCGCACCATTCCCAATTCCAAAATGCCGCCCCAGTGCTAACTGCGCATTGCGTTTCCGCATAGCCAACGGCCAACCGCAGCATCGGGCGTTGCGTTCAGCCGCTCGCTAAAGCTCGTTCTTGTGGAAGCGGCCGTCCTTCATGATGACAGGGATGTGGCGGCCCTGCTCCTGCAGCAGTCCGAGGTCGCTCAGGGGATCGCCGTCCACCACCAGGATGTCCGCCACCGCCCCCGGCGCGATGGCGCCGAGCTCGCCCGAACGCTGGATCAGTGCCGCATTAGTGGAAGTTGCGGAGCGCAGCACATCGACTGACGCCAGCACCTGACCTCGGATCAGGAACTCCTGGCTCTGCCGGTCGTGCAGCGGCCCCACCAGATCGGTGCCGAAGCCCATCGGCACGCCGGCGGCCTGGCAAATCTCGAGGGAGCGCAGTCCGTCCTCGCCGAGCCCCTGGAGCTTCTCGGCGAAGATCTTGGGCAGTCCGAACTGGTCGCCGGCCTCGATCATTGCGAAAAGCGTCACCAGGGTCGGTACCACGAACGCGCCGGCCGCCGCCGCAGCCTCCGCCGCCTCGGCGTCGATCAGAGTGCCGTGCTCGATCGAGCGCACGCCGAGCGCTGCGCAGCGGCGCACCGCGCTCGCCGTATGCGCGTGCGCCATCACGTAGGTGCGCCGGGTCGCGGCTTCCTCTACGCCGACCCGGATTTCCTCATCGGAATACTGATCCATCCAGATGGGGTCCGTTGGCGAGAGCACTCCGCCCGAGACCATCATCTTGATCTGGTGGGCGCCCTTGCGAAGCTCCTCCCGCGTCACCTGGCGTACGGCGTCGACCCCGTCCGCCACCTGGGTCAGCGGCCCGTGGTAGCCGGCACAGCCGCAGGGCTCGAAGCGGGTCTGGTTGCGCATGTCGCCGTGGCCGCCGGTCTGGCTCAGCCCGCGGCCTGCAAACAGGATGCGGGGGCCTGCAATCAGACCGCGCTCGACCGCCAGCGCGAGGCCAAGGTCGGCACCGCCCGCATCGCGCACGGTGGTGAAGCCCCGGCGCAGCGCGCTTTCGAGATTGTGCCGCGCATGCTGATGGAGCAGCGAGGCTGGCATATCGTCGATCGACGCGATGTTGAGGTCGACGAGGAGCGCGTGGAAGTGGGCGTCAATCAGACCCGGCATCAGCGTGCGGCCGCCGCAGGCCACGCGCTCTGCGTCCGCGGGCACCCCGAGCCCGCCGTCGGCGACCTCCACAATCCGGCCGTTCTCGACCACCACGGTCGCATTCTCGCGTAGCTCGGCCGAGACCCCGTCGAAGACGCTGCATCCCTCGAAGACGATCGTCACGGTGCTGCTCCCTGGTCCAACCCGCGGCCTACCAGGCGAGACCGTAGGCCGGCCGGCGCGGGTCCGCCCCGCCCGAGAGCGTGCCCCGTTCGCGGTCCTTGACCAGCACGCACATGGCGCCGGCGGGCCAGGCCCATTCCGGCCACCACTCGACCCCGTGGCCCCAAGCGGCGAGGGTGTCGCCGGCCGCTTCGGAGATGCGCGCCTCCAGCATCAGCTTGCCCGGATGGTACTCGTGCGGCTCGAAGGAGTTGGGGAAGCTCATGGTGGCAAGGCGCGGCGCCTCGACGGCGGCCTGCGGGTTCATGCCGTAGACCACGATGTTCACGAAGGTCTGGAGCATCGCCTGGATCTGGACGTCGCCGCCCGGCGTGCCGAAGGGCATGGCGAAGCCGTCGTCGCCCATGGCGAGCGCCGGGTTGGGCGTGAGCCGCGGCCGCTTGCCGGGCGCCACGCTCGAGGTGTGCGCGGGGTCGGCCCAGGACTGCGCGCCGCGCGAGGAGGCACAAAGTCCCGTGCCCGGGATCACCGGTGAATCGAAGGAGATATCGCTCGGTGTCGCCGAGAACACGTTGCCCTCGCTGTCGATGGCGCAGACGTAGGACGTGTCGTGCGCGGCCTCGACCGGCCCCGTGGAGGCCGCTGCCTGCGAGCAGGAGACCGTCGCGAGGCCCTGCGCCGGGTCGCCGGCCGGCGGCATCTCCGGCCACGCTTCGCCGGACCGGATAAGCTCGCGGCGGCGCGCGGCATAGTCGTCGGAGAGGAGCGCTTCAGTCGGCACATCGACGAAACGCGGATCGCCGATCCAGCGCTCGCGGTCGGCAAAGGCCAATTTCAGCGCCTCCGCTATCATGTGCAGTGCTTCCGGGCTGTTGTGGCCGTGTGCCGCCAGCGCCTTCGTGTCGAGCAGGCGGAGCGCCTGGAGCAGTGTCGGCCCCTGGCACCAGGGGCCGCAGGCATAGACGTCGATCCCCTCGATCGTGACCTTCTCGGGCGGCTCCACCTCCACCCTGAAGGAGGCGAGGTCGTCGGCCGTGAGCAGACCGCCGTTCTCCCGATGGTAGTTCACGATGGCCGTGGCGATGTCGCCCCGGTAGAAGGCCGCGCGGGCCGCGTCGAGGCCGGCAGCGCGGTCGCCTGCGGCGGCGCGTTCCTCGTCCGCCATGTACTGGAGCGAGCGCCCGAGGTCGGCCTGCACGAAGAGATCGCCCACGGCGGGCGGCCTACCGCCGGGCAGATAGATTTCGGCGTTCGACGGCCAGCGGCTGTAGGCCTCGACCT
>JAPPNV010000252.1 GCA_028818565.1 Rhodospirillales bacterium
CATCCCGATCGACGAGCGCGAGGCCCTGGTGGCGGCCGGCCACGACCCCCACGAGATACTGGGCAAGGCGGCCGGCGCCTTCTTCAACCAGGCATTTCGGGACGGATTCTTCCACGCCGACTTGCATCCCGGCAACCTGCTGGTGGATGCCGACGGCAACGTCGTCGCCGTCGATTTCGGGATCATGGGGCGGCTTGACGTCCAGACCCGACGCTATCTCGCCGAGATGCTCTTGGGTTTCCTCATCGGCGATTACGAGCGCGTGGCCGAAGTGCATTTCGAGGCTGGCTATGTGCCCCGGCGAGCCTCGAAGGCGGCATTCGTTCAGGCGCTGCGCTCCATCGGCGAGCCGATCCTGGGGCGGCCACTCAACGAGATCTCCATTGCCCAGCTGCTGGGCCAGCTCTTTCAGATTACCGAAGCCTTCGAGATGGAGACGCAGCCCCAGCTCTTGCTGCTCCAGAAGACGATGCTGATGGCCGAGGGGCTGACCCGCCGCCTCACCCCCGACCAGAACATGTGGGTCTTTACCCGGCCGTTGATCGAGGGCTGGGCACGGGAAAATCTCGGCGTTCAGGCTCGCGTGCGCGATATGGCGGAGGAGTTTCTGGAAGCGGCTGGCCGCCTGCCGCGCCTCGCTGCCCGTGCCGAGCGGGTGCTGGACAGCCTGGAGGCGGGGGTCTCGCTTTCACCCGACACGCTGGAGACGATGGGCGGACGCCGGCGCGGCGCCAGCACGCTGCCCATTCTGCTTGGCGTGATCGCCGCGCTGCTCGCTGGTCTCCTGGCCGTCCAGCTCCTGTAGGAGGAAGCGCCCCGGCCTTGACACATGCGCCGGGGCGCGGAGAGTGCCCGGCTATGGACACAGACGCGATCAGACGAGAAACCGAGCTGGTGCGGGCCGACTGGGCCGGGCGCGGGCGCCATTGGGACCGGCGGGCGGACGAGATCGCCGAGCAGGCGGCCCGCATGAACGCGCCGCTGATCGAGGCCGCCGACATCGCGCCGGGTCAGCAAGTCTGCGACATAGCCACCGGTGCCGGCGAGCCCGCGCTGAGCGTTGCGGCCCTGGTGGGTGCGGAAGGCCGCGTTTTCGCCACCGACCTATGCCCCGAGATGATGCTGGGCGCCCGGCGCCGGGCCGCCGCCCAAGGACTCGGCAATATCACCTTCCGCACTGCCGACATGCTGGCGCTCCCCGATGCGGAGTCCGCGTTCGACCGGGTGATCTGCCGCTTTGGGCTGATGTTCTGCCCGACACCTGCGCGCGCTGCCGCCGAGGCCAGGCGCGTGCTAAAGCCCGGCGGCCGGGTGGCTTACCTGGTGTGGGGCCCGCGCGAGGAGACGACCATGTTCGTCGTCTTCGTCGCTGCCGCCGAGGCCGTGCTCGGCCCACTCCACTCGGTGGACGACATCGACCTCGCCCGGCCGTTTTCGCTCGGCGCCCCTGGCGCGCTCACCCAGGCGCTCGCCGACGGCGGCCTGACTGAGGTCGAGGAGAGCGAGGTCCGCTTCGCGCCCCGGGTTCCGGCAGAGGCGCCCTTCTGGCAGGCCCAGTTCGACATGACATTTGGCCGCGCCCTGGATGGCGCAGGCGAGGCCAGGGGCCGCGCCCTCAAGGAGGCTGTGGCGGCGGGCTTCGAGCGCCTCAAAGACGGGGACGAAGTCCCGATGGACGTTCATGTGCGGATCGGCACAGGGGTGAAGCCGGCAGACTGAGCCCGCACCGAAACCATCGCCGGCATCGGCCGAACTCGCATATTCACATTGTAAAACAACTAGTTATGAGAAACAGGGTTCGTTCCGCGAATTTTTCAGTTCGGACTTACCCAGAGTGCGCGTGCTCGCTTTCCAGCCGCGCGATCTCGTCCTTGAGGCGGAGTTTCTGGCGTTTGAGTCCTTGAGTTTCGAGATCGCTGCCGCGGCCCGCAAGCGCATCGATTTTCGCATTAAGCGACTGATGTTCGGCGCGCAACGCCTCCAGGCGCTGCGCGATCGAGTCCTGATCGGTCATTCGTCCCTCTTCGTCCTGTCAAGGTCGGCGCGTGTCGTCGTCCTGACTCCACCGATATAGTGGCAGAAAGCGGCCGCGAAAAGGCGTCTCTGCGCCCCGGCGCTCAAATGGTCTCGAAATAGCGCTCGTACTCCCAGGCGCTGACCTGGCTCCTCTGCCAGGTGTGCCAGAGATCGAGCTCGGCCCGGCGCGACAGCGCGTAGTGATCGACGAAGCGGTCGCCGAATGCGCTTCGCAGGAAGGCGGAGCCTGAGAAGACATCCACCGCTTCCTCCAGCGATGCCGGCAGCTGCGTGTAGCGCTCGTCGAGCGCTGCATTGCCGGTGCAAAGCGGCGGCGGCGCAAGGCCGCGCTCGATCCCGTCGAGCCCGGCGGCCAGCATGCCGCCGATGGTGAGATAGGCGTTTGAATCGGCGCCCGGCAGCCGGTTCTCGAAGCGTGCGCCGTGCGGTACGGGGCGGGTGATCAGCCGCATCGCCGCGCTGCGGTTGTCGTCGCCCCAGGATGCATTTTCGGGCACCCAGTGCTCCCAGCCGCGGCGCCGATAGGCGTTGATGGTGGGCATGCAGAGCGCGGCCAGGGCCGGCAGATGCTCGAGCTGACCGGCGGCGTACTGCTTGGCGGTCTCGCTCGCGCCGGTGCCGTCCCAGAACACGTTCTCGCCGTCCCGCCACAGACTCTGGTGGACATGGGCGCCGCAGCCCGGCAGATCAGCGTCGAGCTTGGCCATGAAGGTCGCGATCATGCCGCGCTCGGCGCAGAGCTCCT
>JAPPNV010000386.1 GCA_028818565.1 Rhodospirillales bacterium
CAGCGACCAGTAGGCCGCGAAGCCGGTCATCGCGAGCACCTCGGCGAGGCACATCGCGGCGATCAGCGCCGGCGGCCTCCGCAGTATGGCCTGAGCGATCACGGCATCCGGTCCATCGAACGTCTCGCGCCCGCAGGCGCGCCATCGGCGCCGATCCTTCGAAAGCCCGTCGCGCGGGTCAAATCATTTCGTTCCTCCCGTCGGGCCGCCCGGGAGCGGCGGAGGGAGGATGAGCGGCCGGCACACTTGGGCTGGCGTGGCGCGCTGCAGTCGTGAACAATGCGCCGGGGCTAGTGCCGCACGCCAGGGAGGCCAACGGCGATGAACGAGAGCGCGACCAGCAATATCACCGTGGGCGCGGAGACCCTCCGCGACCTCTACGTCACCATGCGCCGTATCCGCGCCTTCGAGGACAAGACCGCCGACCTCTTCGAGGAGGGCGTCGTCAAGGGCACGGCCCACAGCTACAAGGGCGAGGAGGCGATCGCCGCCGGCGTCTGCGAGGCGCTGCGCGACGACGACATCATCGCCTCCTACCACCGCGGCCACGGCCACTGCATCGCCAAGGGCGCGCGCATCGACCGCATGATGGCGGAGCTGATGGGCCGCCAGACCGGCTACTGCCAGGGCCTCGGCGGCTCCATGCACATCGCCGACATGGAGCTCAACATCATGGGCGCGAACGGCATCGTGGGCGCGGCCATGCCGCTCGCCACCGGCGCCGGCCTCGCCGCCAAGCTGCAGGGGACGGACCGTGTGGCCGTGGCCTTCTTCGGCGACGGCGCATCGAACCAGGGCGTCTTCCACGAATCGCTCAACCTCGCGGCGGTGTGGAAGCTGCCGGTGATCTTCGTCTGCGAGAACAACCAGTACGCGCTCTCGACCTCTTATCGCAACACCACGGCAGTCTCCCAGGTCTCGAACCGCGCGGCCTCCTACGAGATCCCCGGCATCACCGTGGACGGCAACGACGGCGTCGAGGTCTACCTCGTGCTGCGCGAGGCGGTGGACCGCGCCCGCGCGGGCGAGGGACCGACGCTGATCGAGGCGATGACCTACCGCCACGGCCAGCACTCGCTCCGCGTCAACCTGCGCGACCCGAGGCCGGAGGACGAGCTCGAATCCTGGCTCGACCGCGACCCCATCGCGCGCATGGAGAAGCGGCTGACCACCGAGGGCGACTTTTCGGAAGAGCAGTTCGACGAGACCACGCAGGCGGTGGAGGAGGAGCTCGAGACCGCCGTATCCTATGGTCGCGAGAGCCCGGAGCCGCCGGTGCACGTCATGCTCGATGCCGTCTACGCACCCCACGCGGCGCACACCGAGCCCGGGCCCGAGACCGAGCGCATGCTCTCCTACCCCGAGGCGCTCAACGAGGCGCTGGATCAGGAGATGCTGCGCGACGACCGGGTCTTCCTCATGGGCGAGGACGTGGGCGCCACCGGCGGCATCTTCGGCGTCTCCAAGGGGCTGATGGAGCGCTACGGTGCCGAGCGCGTGCGCGACACGCCGATCTCCGAGGCCACCTTCGTCGGCTGCGGCGTCGGCGCCGCCATCGCCGGCATGCGGCCTGTGGTGGAGATCCAGATCTTCGACTTCGTGGCGCTGACCATGGACATGCTGGTCAACCAGGCGGCCAAGTTCCGCTTCATGCTCGGCGGCAAGCCCTCCGTGCCGCTGGTGGTGCGCGGGCCGCAGGGCGGCGGCATCCGGCTCGCGGCCCAGCACAGCCAGAGCCTGGAGGCCTGGTTCACCCACGTGCCGGGGCTGGTGGTGGCGGCGCCGTCCAGCCCTTACGACGCCAAGGGGCTGCTGGTCGCCGCGATCCGCGACGAGAACCCCGTGGTCTTCCTGGAGCAGAAGCTGCTCTACCTCGGCGGCAACGGCCCGGTGCCGGAGGAGCTTTACGCCATCCCGCTCGGCAAGGCCGACATCAAGCGCGCAGGCACGGACGTGACCGTGGTGGCGACGTCAGCGATGGTGCCGCGCGCGCTCAGCGCAGCCACGGTGCTGGAGCGCGACGGCATCAGCGTCGAGGTCATCGACCCCCGCACCCTGCAGCCGCTGGACGAGGAGACCATTCTCGCCAGCGTGCGCAAGACCAACCGGCTGCTGATCGTGCACGAGGCCTGGGTGCGCGGCGGCTTCGGCGCCGAGGTGGCGGCCATGGTGGTGGACAAGGCCTTCGACTATCTCGACGCCCCCGTCGCCCGCCTCGGCGCCCCCCACACGCCGATGCCCTACAACGACCGCCTCGAGCTCGAGGTCATCCCCTCGCAGGACCGCATTGTGGAGGCGGTGCGGGGGTTGCTGTGAGGTCAACCTTTGCTCACTATCACTCGCCGACGTACACTCTAGCCAAACGAGGAATGAGTGTTCAATGCTGTTGCCGTCAACACTCAAATACCGTGATACTCATCCACCCTTAAACCTCTTGTACCATCAGGAGAACGGGGAGTCCGATGGCGATTCCTTACACAATCAGAAAGAGTGAACTTTCTTTAGAGGGCTATTTTTCTCGACCGGCCTTTGATCTCCTCAAGCCCAAAACCGCTCTTCATGATTCCTTATCTACACATCTCGCGGATTTCACTGTACTGCGGGGCAGTGACATTAGAATTGACCCAAACACAAATCCTCTTTCTAATGTCACCGCTACGTACGACTTGCGTCCATTTAATGCTGCGGCTAGAATTTCTGTTGATAGAGTTCAACTCGCATTTTATGTAACTGCCCAGGTCGTCTGATTTGTCATTTTGGGCCAGTGGGTTGAGGCGTG
>JAPPNV010000161.1 GCA_028818565.1 Rhodospirillales bacterium
ACCGCGCCGCTCGCGCCGATGGTGGGGACCTGCGAGGCGGGCTCGACCGCGGCGTGGGTGAGAGCCGCCACCGCGCCGCAGAGCAGATAGAAGATCGCGAAGCGCCAGTGGCCCATCGCGTCTTCGACGTTGTCACCGAAAATCCAGAGATAGAGCATGTTGCCGAACAGGTGCATGAAGCCCCCGTGCAGGAACATGGAGGTGACGATGGTGAGCCAGGGCGTGATGGTCACCATGTCGGGCTCGCGCCGGAGCTCGCCGAGCACGGTCACGGGAATCATGCCGAGGCGGAAGACCAGCTCGGCATCGAACTGGTCCCCGCCCAGCCACTGGACGACCCAGACGATGGTGCAGGCTGCGATCAGCCCCACCGTCACGAACTGGAAGCCGATCCGGTTGACCGGGTTGTCGTCCCTGAGCGGCAGGAACATGCGTCAATCCTGTCTGCGGGGCCCGCGCCCCGCGCTCAGCCCTCGAGCTTTGCCCGCAGCGCCTCGTTCACCGCCTTCGGGTTGGCCTTGCCGCCGGACGCCTTCATCACCTGGCCGACGAACCAGCCCGCGAGCTTCGTCTTGCCGCCGCGATAGTCGGCGACCTTGTCGGGGTTCTCGGCGATCACCTGGTCGACGAGCGCCTCGATGGCGCCGGTATCGCTGACCTGCCGGAGCCCCTGCTCCTCGATGATGGCGTCGGCGTCCTTGCCAGTCGAGACCATGGCCTCGAACACGTCCTTGGCCGCGCGGTTGGAGACCGTGCCGTCACTCACCCGGTCGATCAGCACGCCGAGGGCTGCGGCGGAGACCGGGCTCTGCTCGATTCCGATCCCGGCCCGATTCAACGCGCCGAAGAGCGTGCCGGTGACCCAATTGGCGGCCTGCTTGCCGTCACGCCCCGCGGCCACCGCCTCGAAATACTCTGCGATCTCGCGCTCCGCCACGAGCACCCCGGCGTCGTAGGCCGAGAGACCGTAGTCGGCCATGAAGCGCGCCTTCCTGGCGTCGGGCAGCTCCGGCAGATCGGCACGCTGCTCTTCGACCCAGGCGGGGTCGAGGGTGAGCGGCAGCAGGTCGGGATCGGGGAAATAGCGGTAGTCGTGGGCCTCTTCCTTCGAGCGCATGGAGCGCGTCTCGCCCCGCTCCGGATCGAAGAGGCGGGTCTCCAGCTTGATCGCGCCGCCGTCTTCCCGCACCGCGACCTGACGCTCAGCCTCCACCTCGATCGCCTTCATGACGAATCGGACCGAGTTGAGGTTCTTGACCTCGCAGCGGGTGCCCAGCTCCTCGCCCGGCCGGCGCACCGAGACATTGACGTCGGCGCGCAGCGAGCCCTGCTCCATGTTGCCGTCGCAGGTGCCGATGTAGCGCAGGATCGAGCGCAGCTTGCGCAGGTAAAGGCCGGCCTCGTCGGGGCTCCTGATGTCGGGCTCGGAGACGATCTCCATCAGCGCGACACCGGCGCGGTTGAGGTCCACGCAGGTGGCGTCCGCGCGGCGGTCGTGGATGCTCTTGCCGGCATCCATCTCCAGGTGCAGCCGGGTGATGCCGATGGTCCGCTGCGACCCGTCCTCCAGGTCGAGCACCACCCGGCCCTCACCCACGATGGGCCGGGAATACTGCGAGATCTGATAGCCCGGCGGCAGGTCGGGATAGAAATAGTTCTTGCGGTCGAACACCGAGGTCAGGTTGATCTCGGCCTCCAGCGCGAGCCCGGTGCGCACGGCTTGCGTGACGCAATGACCGTTGATCACCGGCAGCATGCCGGGCATCGCGGCATCGACGAGGGAAACCTGTGTGTTGGGCTCGGCGCCGAAGGCGGTGGGCGCGGTGGAGAAGAGCTTCGCTTCCGAGACCACCTGGGCGTGGACCTCCAGCCCGACCGCGATCTCCCACTCGCCGCTGCGGCCCCTGATCCGGTAGCCGCCCGCGCTCACGCCGCCCCTCCGGCCCCGCTGCGGTCGGGGCGATGGCTGAACCCGGCGGCACTCTCCAGCACGCTTGCGGCGCGGAAGAGCGTGGGCTCGTCGAAGGGCCGCGCGATCAGGTGGAGGCCGAGCGGCAGCCCGTCGCCGGTGAGCCCGGCCGGCACCGAGATCGCGGGCAGGCCCGCGAGGCTCGCCGGCACCGTGAACACGTCGTTCAGGTACATGGCGATGGGGTCGTCCATCTTCTCGCCGATGGCGAATGCGGCGAAGGGCGCGGTCGGCGTCAGCACCGCGTCCACGGTCTCGAACGCGGTCTCGAAGTCGCGTGCGATCAGCGTCCGCACCTTCTGCGCCTTCAGGTAGTAGGCGTCGTAGTAGCCGGCCGAAAGCACGTAAGTGCCGATCAGGATGCGCCGCCTGACCTCGCGCCCGAAGCCCGCAGCCCGCGTCCTGGCGTACATCGCGGTGGGATCGTCGCCCTCGACGCGCAGCCCGTAGCGGACCCCGTCGTAGCGCGCGAGGTTGGAGGAGGCCTCCGCCGGCGCCACGATGTAATAGGTGGGGAGCGCGTACCTGGTGAGCGGCAGCGAGATGTCGACGACCTTCGCCCCCGCGTCGCGAAACCAGTCCACGCCCTCGGCCCAGAGCGCCTCGATCTCCGCCGGCATGCCCTCCATCCGGTATTCCGCCGGCACGCCGATGGTGAGGTCGCGCACGTCGCCCGTGAGGCTCGCCGCGTAGTCGGGAACCGGGCGGTTGATGGAGGTCGAATCCTTGGGGTCGTGGCCCGCCATCGCCTGCAGCATGAGCGCCGCGTCCTCGACCGTGCG
>JAPPNV010000445.1 GCA_028818565.1 Rhodospirillales bacterium
TGTTGATCTTGTGCGCGCCGGTGTGGTTGAGCTCGTCCCGCTTGAAGTAGATGCGCGCGCCACCGAGATGTTCGCTCAGGCGCTCCGCGTGGTAGAGCGGGCTGGGCCGGCCGACGTAGTGGCTGAGCAGGCGTTTGAACTCCGCGGCGAACCCAGGATCGTCCTTGGCCTCTTCGTACGCCGTCTCCAAATCGAGGATCAGCGGCATCAGCGTCTCGGCGACGTAGCGGCCGCCGTAGATGCCGAAGTGTCCCTCCGCGTCGGGGCCGGGCCGGTTGGCGCCGCGTGCACTCATGCCTGTGCCTCATTCGATATCGGATGAGCCGCGGCCGCGGCGGCGGCGAGGAAGGCGCTGATCTTCTCCGGGTCCTTGCGTCCCGGCGCGGACTCGATGCCGGACGACACGTCTACCGCGCGGGCGCCCGTGATCCTGATCGCCTCGCCAACATTGTCGACGTCCAACCCGCCGGAGAGCAGCCACCCCGTCGATGGCGGCGGCGCGGCCTCGAACAGACGCCAGTCGAACGTCCGCGCGTTGCCGCCGGGGCGCGTGTCGTCGGCTGTCGCCTTGGCATCGAACAGGATCAGGTCGGCGCTCTCGCCGTAATCGTCGGCACGGGCAATGTCGGAGGCCTGGGACACGCTGATCGCCTTGATGATGCGGCAGCCGGTGCGCGCGCGAACGTTCTTCGCCCGCGCCGGGCTCTCGTTTCCGTGTAGCTGGATATAGTCGAGTCGCATCTCGGAGAGAATAGCGTCGAGAAAATCGTCGTCCGGCTCGACCATGACGCCCACGGTGGCGATGCCGTCAGGGAGGTCCGCGCTCAAGGCCGCGGCCTGGCCCGGCGCCACGTCGCGCGGCGAGGGCGGAAAGAACACGAATCCCATGAAGCGCGCGCCGCCAGCCAGCGCCGCATCGACGGCGGGGCGATCGCTCAGTCCGCAGGTCTTGACCGCAACAGGCATGGCCTACCCTACCCCGGATTCCTCATCATGGCCCCAGCGAGAAATCGGGCTCAAACGAGGTCCTTGGGCGTTAGCGACACGGGTGCGCCCGGCGCGACCGTCGCCCGCTGGGCGCGCACAGTCTCGTCCAGCTTCTCGCGCGCCCGCGCCAGCTCCTGCTCCAGCGCGCGCGTGCGCCTGCGGCCCCGGCGCGCCATGCTGCGCACCTTGTGGTCGAGCAGCCAGCGGACCAGGGCGCCGGTCAGGAACCCCACCAACAGAGCCCCCACTGCCAGCGCCCACATCGGAATCTCGAGCGTGTAGGGGAACGGCGCCACGCTGATCGTCACGGGGCCGCGGTTCGCCACGGCGAAGGCGATGACGATCACCGCCACCGCCCCTGCGATCGCCCAGGCGAGAATCTTCATGGGCTTGCTCTTCTGCGCCGCGTTGCGCGGCCGGTCAACCGCGACGTTCGGCGGTCTTGGTCCCGGACCGCCGCGCGCCGTTCAAGCCGCAACGCTCACTCGCGGTTGAGCCGCTCGCGCAGTTCCTTGCCGGTCTTGAAGAACGGCAGGAATTTCTTGTCGACCCGCACCGCAGCGCCCGTGCGTGGATTGCGGCCCACGCGCGCGCCCCGCGGGCGGACCGAGAACGCGCCGAATCCGCGAAGCTCGACCCGATCGCCCTGCGCGAGCGCATCGCTGATCTCATTGAAAATCCGGTTCACCACGCGCTGATAATCGCGGTGGTAGAGGTGCTGATCGGCATGCTTTTCCGCCAGCAGCTGAATGAGTTCGGACTTTGTCATCCTGGAGCCACCTCACCGCGCGCCCGCCCCCGGTCCACACGCTGAGGCACCGAGAACATCGTCATTTCAGTCCGATAACTCAGGGTGCCAAACGGCGATCAGACCGTCAAGAGCGAGCGTTCGCGCCGGCAGGCTTCGCTTGAGCGCCGCGTCGATGGTGCCCAGCAGGCCGATCTCGTCGCCGGTCGTCACGTCCGCCGCCGGAACGGTCTCTGGCACGCCGTGAGCCTGCGCGAGCCACGCCCGCGCTTCCTCTTCGCCGCCAATGGCGTCGACCAGGCCCGCCTGCACCGCCTGACGGCCGGTGAAGACCCGGCCATCGGCCAGAGGCAGCGCCGTCTCGCGGTCGAGGGAGCGCCGCTCCATCAACAGGCGAAGAAAATGCTCGTAGGTATCGCTCACCACGCTCCGCATGGCCTGGCGGGTCGGGTCGTCCAACTGCTCGTAGGGCGTCGGCTTCGCCTTCAGAGGCCCGCTCCGGATCGCTTCCGCACGCACCCCGATTTCTTCCAGCAGCGCGGTGAACTCGGCGGTCTGGAACAAGACACCGATCGAGCCGGTCAGCGACGCTTCGCGTGCCAGCAAGCGGTCCGCAGCGAGCGCCGCCATGTAGGCCGCCGAGGTCGCGGTGGTGCCGAGAACGGCGACCACAGGCTTCTTCTCGGCAAGGGAGCGCAGGCTCAGATAGAGCGCTTCGCCGCCGATCGCCGTGCCGCCTGCCGAATCGAGCCGCAGCACGACCGCCTTGACCGCATCGTCGTCACGGAGATCGGCGACGATGCGGTCGCGCCCGGGATCGTCCTCGATGAACCCGGTGACCCAGAGCCGGGCCACGCGCTCGCCCTCGTCAAGGGCGAAGGGCATCGCGCCCACCAGGGCGGCGGCAATCAGTGCGACGATGGCAAGCGCACGCCAGATGGCGACGCCCCGCTTGAGACGGCGACGGTCGAGCAACCTGTCTGGTTCCAGGCTCGCCATCTCCCTCCTGGATCGCGGCCTAGAGGGCTAGGTGCGCGCCTCAGTCCTCTTCGTCGGACGCGTCCTTGGCCTCCGCCGCGCGCGCGGCTTCCTCCTGGGTCTTGCGATCGAGCGCGGCGCCGAGGATGTCGCCGAGGCTGGCGCCGCTGTCGGTCGAGCCGTACTCCTCCATCGCCTGCTTCTCTTCCTGGACCTCCAGGGCCTTGATGGAGAGCGTGACGCGCCGATTGTTGCGGTCGATCTGCAACAGCTTTGCGTCCACCTTGTCGCCCGGCGCAAATCGCGAGGGGCGCTGCTCGTCGCGGTCGCGGGCGAGATCGGAGCGCTTGATGTCGCCGGGCAACGAGCCGAAAATTTCGACCTCGACGCTGTGCTCGTGCACCGCGGTGACGGTGCAGGTCACCGTCTGGCCGCGACGGGAGTCCGCGCCCTGGAACGGATCGTCGTCGAGCTGCTTGAGGCCGAGGCCGATACGCTCCTTCTCCACGTCGACGGTCAGCACTTTGGCCTTGACCTCGTCGCCCTTCTTGAACTGCTTGAGCGCATCTTCACCGGGCGTCAGCCAGTCGAGATCGGAGAGATGCGCCATGCCGTAGATCTCGCCGGGCAGCTCGATGAACAGGCCGAACTCGGTGATGTTCTTGATCTCGCCCTCGACGATCGCGCCCTCCGGATGGGTGTCGGCGAAGACGATCCAGGGGTTGTCCAGGCACTGCTTGAGGCCGAGGCTCACGCGGCGCTTCTCGGGATCGACGTCGAGCACCATCACCTCGACCTCCTGGCTGGTCGAGATGATCTTGCCAGGATGCACGTTCTTCTTGGTCCAGCTCATCTCGGAGACGTGGACCAGACCTTCCACGCCCGGTTCCAGCTCCACGAACGCGCCGTAATCGGTGATGTTCGTCACCCGGCCGGTGAACTTGGTCCTGACCGGATACTTGGCTTCGACGCCCTCCCACGGATCGGCTTCGAGCTGCTTCATGCCGAGGGAAATGCGCTGGGTCTCGGGATTGAAGCGGATCACCTGCACGTTGACCGTCTGGCCGATCTGCAGGGCATCCGCCGGATGATTGACCCGACGCCACGAGATGTCGGTCACGTGCAGCAGCCCGTCCACGCCACCCAGATCGACGAAGGCGCCGTAGTCGGTGATGTTCTTGACCACGCCTTCGAGCACCTGCCCCTCGTGCAGGTTGGCGATCAGCTCGTTGCGCTGCTCGGCGCGGGTGTCCTCCAGCACGGCGCGGCGGGAAACGACGATATTGCCGCGCCGGCGGTCCATCTTGAGGATCTGGAACGGCTGGTCCGTGCCGACCAGGGGCGCGATGTCGCGCACCGGGCGGATATCGACCTGGCTTCCCGGCAGAAACGCCACGGCACCGTCGAGGTCGACCGTGAAACCGCCCTTGACCCGGCCGAAGATGACCCCGGTAACCCGCTCGCCGTCCTTGTAGGCCTGCTCCAGCTTCTCCCAGGCCTCCTCGCGGCGTGCCCGCTCACGGCTGAGCGAGGCCTCGCCGCGCGCGGTCTCGAAGCGCTCGATGTAGACCTCGACCTCGTCGCCGACCTTGACTTCGGCCGCCTGCCCGGGCGCCGAGAACTCCTTGAGGGGGACCCGGCCTTCTACCTTGAGGCCGACATCGATGAGGGCGGCGTCGTTCTCGATCGCGAGAACGGTGCCCTTGACGACGCTCCCCTCGAAGCGGGGCTTGTCGTCGAGGAATGAGTCGAGCATGTCGGCGAACGACTCTTTCGGCGCGCTGGTCTGCTCGGTTGCTTCTGTTGTCTCTGCTGTCATCTGATCTCCAGAACCATCGGTAGGCGCTTTCGCGCTAGGCTTGCCCGGCATTGGCCGCGGGCCGTGATGGGTGAGCGCGTCGCCTCGGCGGGGATTCCAAGACCCGTCGCTACGCGGAAGATAGACGCGTGTCGACGACCGCCACCGCTCGCTCGAACACCTCGTCGGGTCCGAGGTCGGTGGTATCGATTCGACTTGCGTCTGCCGCCGGCTTCAACGGTGCGGCGCTACGCCGGCTGTCGCGGACGTCGCGAGTGATTATTTCCTCCAAAACGCTGGATTCTATACTCTCGACGCCGCGCGACCGCAACTCACAAAGGCGGCGCTCCGCCCGCACTTCAGGGGTCGCTTCCAGGTACAGCTTCACCTGTGCATCCGGGCAGACGACGGTGCCGATATCCCGCCCGTCGAGCACGGCGCCCGGCGGCTCGGCGGCGAAGGTCCGCTGATAGTCGAGCAGAGCCACACGTACAGCACCGTGGACTGCCACCACCGAGGCCGCCTGTCCCACCTCCTCGCCGCGCAGCGCCGGGTCGTCGAGGTCGAAGGCCGTGACATCGCGCGCCGCGTCCGCGGCCTCCGCCTGCTGTGCCGGATCGCCATTTGTGCGCAGCAGGCGGAGCGCCGTCGCGCGATAGAGCGCACCGGTATCGAGGTGCCGCAGCCCGTAGTGCGCCGCGAGGCGGCGGGCGAGAGTGCCCTTCCCCGCCGCCGCCGGTCCGTCGACCGCGATGACCAGCGGCGCCGGCTCACTCCGGGGCAATCGAGGCTCCCAGACGATTCATGTCGGCGACGAAGCCCGGGTAGCTCGTGCCGATCATCGACCCGTCGTCGACGGTCATCGGCTTCCCGCTCGCCATGCCGAGAATCAGGAAGGCCATCGCAATGCGATGATCAAGGTGGGTCGCGACCTGTCCACCGCCGGGCGGCGGGCCGCCGCAGCCCTCAATGTCGAGCCCGTCTTCCCGCTCGGTCACCGTCACGCCGGCAGTACGGAGGCCCGCGGCGGTCGCGCCCAGCCTGTCGCTCTCCTTGACGCGCAGCTCGGCGAGGCCATTGAGCCGCGTGGTGCCCTCGGCGCAGGCGGCTATCACGCTCAGGATGGGATACTCGTCGATCATGCTGGGCGCCCGCGCCGCCGGCACCTCGACCCCGCGCAGCGGCCCGGCGCGCACCTCGATATCGGCAAGCGGCTCGCCCCCCAACTCGCGACGCGGCCCCATTTCGATCCTGGCACCCATCTCGCGCAGGGTCTCGATCAGGCCGATCCTGCCGGGATTGACGCCCACCTTGCGGATCACGATGTCGGAGCCCGGCACCATCAAGGCGGCAGCCATAGGAAACGCCGCAGCGCTCGGGTCACCCGGCACGGTAAGCACGCAGGGTTCGAGCTCCGGATAGCCGGTGACGGCGATGACGCCGCCGCCGTCCGCATGCGCCTCCACGCCGACCTGCGCACCGAAGCGGCGCAGCATGCGCTCGGTGTGATCGCGGCTCGGCGCAGGCTCGATCACGCGGGTCTCTCCCGGCGCATTGAGGCCGGCGAGCAGCACCGCAGATTTAACCTGTGCCGACGGTACCGGTAGCCGATACTCGATGGGCAGCGGCTGGTCGGCACCGATCAGCGCAAACGGCAAGCGGCCGCCGCTGCGGGCCTCGAAACGCGCGCCCATCCGCTCCAGCGGCTCGATGATCCGGCCCATCGGCCGCCTCCGGAGCGAGGCGTCGCCGGTCATGAAGGCGGTAAACCCGTGGCTCGCGCAGATGCCCGCGAGCAGGCGCACCGCTGTGCCGGAGTTGCCCAGGTCGAGCACCGCGTCGGGCTCGGCCAGCCCGCCGACGCCGACGCCATGCACGCACCAGCTTTCGTCATCAGCCCGCTCGATGGTCGCCCCGAGGGCGCGGAGCGCCGCCGCCGTCGCCGCCACGTCCTCCCCCTCCAGCAGGCCGCTGACGCGAGTCTCGCCGACCGCGAGCGCGCCGAGCATGAGCGCGCGGTGGGAGATGGACTTGTCGCCGGGCACGGCGCAGGTTCCCTTCAGGGGGGCAGCAGCCGAGGAAGTCAGGGGATATGGCACGTGCTCTCCGGCGCAGTCCTCGCGGCGCGCGCGTTGCGTGGGCATGGCGTCGGACACGCCACGTCTCTAGCACAGCGCCGGGCGGCGTCAAACGGTCCGGAATGGATATCAAATTTGATTTTGACACGGGGGCGCCAAACTGGCATTGGCGACGGCCACAATTGGCACAAGAGCAAGGGAGGCACGGGCTTGGCAAAGCGGGAGTGGGGGAACAAACACACCTGCATGGGCTGCGGCGCGAAGTACTACGACTTGAATCGCAGACCAATCAAATGCCCCAACTGCGGCACCGTGGTCGAGGTCGCGACCGCGCGGCCGAATCGGCGCCGCCCGCCGGCGCAGCCGGAATCGCCGCCACCGAAGGCGCCGCCCGCCAACGACGACGTGATCGAAGACATCGATGGCGGCGATGACGATCTTGTCGAGGGCATCGACAAGAGGGAGCCGACACAGGCCGAGTCTTGACCCGCGGCGGGCGGTGCCTAATTCTTGTTTCACCTTGCGTCGTGAGCGGCGGAGCGCCTAGGATTCCACCCGCCGCGCGGCGCGCCCGGAATTGCGGGGCCATAGCTCAGTTGGGAGAGCGCTTGAATGGCATTCAAGAGGTCGGGGGTTCGACTCCCCCTGGCTCCACCATTCCGGCCGCCGAGGTAGCGCCATCGTGAGCGCGCAGAAGAACATCCTGATCGTCGACGACGACCAGGCGCTGCGGCAGTCCCTCGCCGAGCAGCTGCACATGTACGAGGAGTTCTCGGCGAGCGAGGCCGGGACCGGGCGTGCGGCCCTCGATGCGATCAAGAGCGGCCGCTTCGACCTCATCCTGCTGGATCTCGGCCTGCCCGACATGGACGGCCGGGAGCTCTGCAAGCTCATGCGCCGGAGCGGCATCGCGGTGCCGATCATCATGCTGACCGCCGCGGACAGCGAGGCGGACACCATCCTCGGACTCGACTCAGGCGCCAACGACTACGTCACCAAGCCCTTCCGCCTAGGCGCCCTGCTCGCCCGCATTCGCGCCCAGCTGCGCCAGCACGAGCACAGCGAGGACGCGACCTTCACCATCGGCGAGTTCACCTTCAAGCCCGCGTCGAAGCTCCTGCTCCGGCCCGACGGCAAGGGCAAGATCCGGCTGACGGAAAAGGAGGCCGCGATCCTCAAGTACCTCTATCGCGCGCGCGACCGGGTGATCGCCCGCGACGTGCTGCTGAGCGAGGTGTGGGGCTACAACGCCAATGTCGCGACCCACACGCTGGAAACGCACATCTACCGGCTGCGCCAGAAGATCGAGGCCGAACCCTCCGAGCCCCGTCTGCTGATTACCGAAGGCGGCGGCTACCGGCTGGTGGCGTAAGTCTTACGGAACCTGCCGCCGGCGGAGCGGCCTCCGTCAATCGATGAGGAAATCCTTGAGCGCGTCGAGGGTCGCGTCGGGCTCCTCGTCGAGCATGATGTGCCCGGCCTGCGGAATCACCACCGTGGTCGAGTGGGGCAGCATCCCGGCGAGCGCGTGCCCGCGCTTCGCCGGCGTCATCAGGTCGCGCGCGCCGATCAACACCAGCGTCGGGCAGGCGACCGTCGCGGCCGCGGCCTCGCCGCCCTCGTAAGCATTGGTTGCGACCAGGTCGTTGTGCAGCACGCCGGGCGCCGCACGCTCCAGGGTGCGCAAGCCGCCGCCGGTCATCCAGATCCCCGGCATCTTGTGGACGCCATAGTGCGCGCGCCGGCCGTAGCCCCAGCCGGTGAGCAGCTCCAGCGCGTGGTGGTCATCCTCGGCCGACCGGCCCAGCAGCAGGTCGTTGACCGGGATCGCAGGCGCGGCGCCGAGCAGCGCGAGCTTGCGAACCCGCGTGCCGTGGCGCGCCGCGGCGTCCATTGCGACCAGCGCGCCCATGCTGTGACCGACCAGGTTGGCTTCGCCCACCTCCGCCGCATCCATGAGCGCAACGAGCCAGTCCGCCATCGCCGGGATCGTGGGGCGCGGCGGACCCTCCGAGCGGCCGTGGCCGGGCAGGTCGACCGCGAGAACGCTGCCGCCGTTCCAGGCGAAGTAGCGCGCCTGCAGCTTCCAGACCGTGTGATCGAAGGCGGCGCCGTGCACGAACACGGTGACAGGCAGGCTGGGGTCGAACGCCCTGCCGCCGGTCGCGGCGAAGGCTGTTGCGCCGTCGACCTTGATATCCACGGCTAGCGGCCCTTTGCGGCCCGCGCAGCCGCCCGGAGGCCGCGTTCGAGATCGGCGATCAGGTCCTCCGCGTCTTCCAGCCCGATCGAGAGCCGCACCATGTCCTCGCCCACGCCTGCGGCCTCCAGCGCCGCGGCATCCATCTGCTGATGGGTGGTGCTGGCGGGGTGGATCACGAGGCTCTTGGCGTCGCCGACGTTGGCGAGGTGCGAGAGCAGCTCCACCGCCTCGATGAAGGCCCGTCCGGCCTCGCGGCCGCCCTTCACGCCGAAGCAGAAGATGGCGCCGGAGCCCTGGGGGAGCAGGATCTGCGCGCGCTCGTGATCGGGGTGCGACGGCAACTCCGGGTAGCTCACCCAGGAGACGGCATCGTGCCCATCGAGAAAGGCCACGATCTTGCGCGCGTTCTCGACATGGCGCGCCATGCGAACCGGCAGGCTCTCCACACCCTGGAGGATGTGGAAGGCGTTGGTGGGGCTCATGCACGCGCCGAAATCCCGCAGGCCCTCGGCCCTGGCGCGGGCGATGAAGGCTGCCGGGCCGAACTCCTCGGCGAAGTCGATGCCGTGATAGCCGAGATAGGGCTCGGTGAGCGTCGGGAACTTGCCCGAAGCCTCCCAGTCCAAGATGCCGGCATCGACTATGACGCCGCCGATGGCGACCCCGTGTCCGCCCAGGAACTTCGTCGCCGAGTGCATGACGATGTCGCAGCCGTGCTCGATCGGGCGGAAGAGGCAGGGCGTGGCGAAGGTGCTGTCGATCATCAGGGGAATGCCGGCTTCGTGGGCGATGGCGGCGACCGCCGGCATGTCCATGATCTCCAGGCCGGGGTTGCCCAGGGTCTCGCCGAAGACGAGACGGGTCTCCGCCCGGATCGCCTGGCGGAACCCCTCGGTATCGCGGGGATGGACGAAGCTCGTCTCGATCCCGAAGCGCGGCAGGGTGTGGGTGAAGAGGTTGTGGCTGCCGCCGTAGATCGAGGCGGACGAGACGATGTGCGCGCCGGCATCCATCAGGGTCGCCACCGCGAGATGGAGCGCCGCCTGCCCGCTCGCCGTGCAGACCGCGCCGACACCCCCTTCCAGCGCGGCGACCCGCTCCTCCAGCACCGCGACCGTCGGGTTGGAGATCCGCGTGTAGATGTGGCCGGCGCGCTCCAGGTTGAACAGCGAGGCCGCCTGCTCGGTGTCGTCGAAGACGTAAGATGTGGTCTGGTAGATCGGCACCGCGCGCGCGCCGGTCGTTGGATCCGGCTTCTGGCCAGCGTGCAGGCTCAGCGTGTCGCGCTTGAATGCCAGTGGGTCAGCCATCAACTGTCTCCCCGGCGCGCCGATACGGCTCAGGCCGCCGCGCGGCGCGAGGCTCTGCCATCCGTGCTAGGTTGGCAAGTGGCATGACGAGCGACCGTCGCAAGGAAGGCGCAGACGCGCCCGGCGCGGGCAAGCGCCCCGAGCGCGAGGCCCGGCTCGCCGCCGCGCTCCGGGAGAATCTGCGCCGGCGCAAGCGCCAGAAGAGCGAGCGCAAGGTCGCCGCGCCGCCGCGGGAGAGCGACGGCTCGTAAGGCGTGCGCGAGAGCGGAAGCGCCGCCCTCACAGCATCACGTCGCCCGAGTTGGGACCGAGGGTCTGGCCGACGTAGATGGCGCCGCCGGGGCCGGCGAGGAAGGCCACGGTCTCGGCGATCTCCCACGCCTCGCCGAAGCGCCCGAGCGGCAGCTCGGCGGCCTTCGCCTGCTGCCACTCCTTGGAGATGTCGTTGAGGATCGGGGTGTTGCAGGGGCCGGGGCCGATGGCGTTGACCCGCACGCCGCGACTAGAGACCTCCAACGCGAGCGACTTGGTGAGCCCGATAACGCCGGCCTTCGCAGCCGCGTAATGGGCCATTTCATTGGCACCCTTGTGGCCGAGCTGCGAGGCGGTGTTGATGATCACGCCCTCGCCCTTCTCCAGCATCGGGCCGAGCGCCTCGCGGTCGCAGAGGAAGACGCCGCGCAGAAGCACCGCCACCATGCGGTCGAAGTCCTCCGTTTTCATCTCCACGAACGGCGACAGTTGGGCGTAGCCAGCATTGGCGAAGAGCAGCGTGCAGTCGCCGAAGGCGTTGCGGCAGGCCGCGAACATCTCCTTCACGTCGGACTCGCTCGCGACATCGCCGCCGATCGCCTCGGCCCGGCCGTTGCCCTCTCGGATCTTGGCGGCCGTGCGCTGTGCGTTCTCCTCGTTGATGTCCTGGCAGAAGATCGGCATCCCCTCCCGCGCGAGCCTGAACGCGCTGGCCTCGCCGAAGCCGCTGCCGGCACCGGTAATCACGGCGATGTGGTCCTGCATCTCGATCATGACCGTCCACTCCCTTCTATTGTCGGTCGTTCACTCCGTCCGCCCGAACACACGGGCGAAGATGGTATCGACGTGCTTGAGATACGGCTCAGGCGCGAACAGCGCGGCGAGTTCCGCGCGGTCGAGCACGCCTGTCACTCTCGCATCCGCGGCGAGCGTAGACTCAAAATTGCCGCCGCTTTCCCAAACCGTTAGGGCGATTTCTTGAACCAGGGCGTAAGCTTCCTCGCGCGACATGCCGCGCTCGATCAGCGTCAGCAGGACGCGCTGGCTGTAGACCAGCCCGCCCCGGCTCTCGAGATTGCGGCGCATGGCTGCGTCGTCGACCACGAGGCCGTCGACGACACCGGCGAGCCGCGTCAGCGCGAAGTCCAGCGCGACGGTCGCATCCGGCGCAAACACCCGCTCGACCGCCGAGTGGCTGATGTCGCGCTCGTGCCAGAGGGCGATGTTCTCCAGCGCCGGCACCACGGCAGCGCGCACGACGCGGGCAAGGCCGGTCAGGTTCTCGGTCAGGATGGGGTTTTTCTTGTGGGGCATGGCCGAGGAGCCTTTCTGGCCCTTGCCGAAGGCCTCGGCCGCCTCCCCCACCTCGCTTCGCTGCAAGTGCCGGACCTCCACCGCAAGCCGTTCGATCGCGCCGGCGATGACGCCGAGCACGGCGAAATACATGGCGTGGCGATCGCGCGGAATTACCTGGGTCGAGACCGGCTCCGGCGTGAGCCCCATCCGCTCCGCGACATGCGCCTCGACCGCGGGATCGACGCTCGCGAAGGTGCCGACCGGGCCCGAGATGGCGCAGGTTGCGATTTCGCGCCGCGCCGCCTTCAGCCGGTCTCCGGCGCGGACGAACTCGGCATGGTGGCCGGCGAGCTTGAGCCCGAAGCTCGTGGGCTCAGCGTGGACGCCGTGGCTCCGGCCTACGCAGAGCGTGCCCTTGTGCTCGAAGGCGCGGCGCTCGAGCGCTGCCGCCACGGCATCGACACCGTCCGCCAGCAAGGCGCCGGCCCGGTCGAGCTGCACCGCGAAGCAAGTGTCCAGAACGTCGGAGGAGGTCAGCCCCTGGTGGATGAAGCGCGCCTCCGGCCCGACGTGGTTCGCAAGGTTGGTGAGGAAGGCGATCACGTCGTGGCGGGTCTCACGCTCGATCGCGTCGATCTCCGCGGGATCGACGAGAGCGTCCTGATCGTCGGCAATGGCGCGCGCGAGCGCGTCGGCCGCCCCTTGGGGCGCCTGGCCGAGCGCGACCTGGGCATCGAGCGCATGGCTCTCGATCTCCAGCCAGATGGCGAATTTGGCTTCGGGCGCCCAGACTGCGGCCATCTCCGGACGTGAGTAACGCGGGATCATGGGATATCGCGGCGGGGGATCGGACCGTTCCTCACGTATCGGCGCGGGGCGTGGCTGGGGCGCCAGGATTCGAACCTGGGATCACGGGACCAAAACCCGTTGCCTTACCACTTGGCTACGCCCCAAGCGGAGCGGCTTTTAGCACGGCGCGAAGCGGCGCGGAAGCGAAGGGCTTGGAGCGTTTCCGTTATGCACGGAAACGCTCCAACAACTCTTCGCTCACGGCGGCCGGCTTACGGCCGGCGCCTCCGCGAGCGCTCCGCAGGAGCGGCGGGCCGCAGTCGCGGCCTTTCGCGCGTCCGTTGAAGACGGACACGCTCTGGCCTGACCGGGACGCGAACCCCACCTCAAGGCGGGACGCCAGCAAGTCCGATGGCCGCGAATCCGATGGTCCGGGTAGCTTCGTGATTCCTGCAAGTGGTAGATTGTGGGCAGTGGCTGGCGATGCTGGCCGACAAAGACCCAGCAAGGGCGCATCAAGGGAGACTTCAAATGAAACGATTCTATGCCAAGACCACGGCCGCTGCCGTGGCCACCGTCGCCGCTGTCGCGGTGACGGCTCTACTGAGTGGAGCCCAGGCCCAGGGCCTGGATGCTGCTCGTCAGATGATCGAGGAACACCGCGCCAAGCCGGTGTTTTCAGCCCCGGGGCCTGCGTTCGACGCGAAGTCCTGTGCAGCCGGAAAGCGCGTCCTGACCATCCCTGTCTCCAGCGCGAACCCGTTCACCAAGAACATCGCCCTGGCAATGATCGAGGCCGGAACCGAAGCCGGCGTCGAGGTGACTGAATGGGAGAACCAGGCGCAACCGTCGCAATGGGTGCAGGGCATCAACTTCGCGATCAACGAGGGCTTCGACCTGATCGATCTCCTCGGCGGAGTCGATCCCAGTGTGATCGTGCCGCAAATCCAGGCAGCGACGGGCGCCGGTATCGTCGTCAAGACCTCGCACTTCTATGACCTGACTCAGACGCCGCACGAGAGTGTCGACGGCGCCGTGCCGCTGAGCTTCTACAAGGTCGGTCAGATCCTCGCGAACTGGGCCATCAGCCAGACCGAGGGCAAGGCCAACGTCGTCATCATCGGGTCTGACGAGATCGTTCCGACGGCACCGTTCGTCCAGGGCATCCGCGACACGCTCGCGGCGAACTGTCCGGACTGTCAGGAAGTGGCCTACATCAATGCGCCGGTGCCCGAGTGGGCCACCAAGATTCAGCCCAGCGTCCAGTCGGCGCTGCTCGCGAACCCGGACGTCAACTACCTCATACCGATCTACGACTCGATGTCGCAGTTCGTCGTGCCTGCTGTCCGCGTGGCCGGCAAGACGGGGCAGGTCAACATCGCGACGTTCAACGGCACGCCTTTCGTCATCGACCTGATCCAGCAAGGGCAGGTGGAGATGGATGTCGGCGAGTCACTCGGCTGGATCGCACGCGGGATCCTGGATTCGCACATGCGGACGCTGTGCGGGTTGGCCGAGCCGGCCGAACTGAACGTGCCCTTCTATATTTTCGACAGCAGCAACGCGAACGATGCCGGCACCCCGGCGGACTACGATCGCGGTTACGGCGACGTCCACGTCTCCGGATTCCGCTCGCTGTGGGGCCTTGAGTAGCAGTCACTCCGAACTCGGAACGGGGGCGCCGGACACCAGCGCCCCCGCTCTGTTTGCGGAGCACGTTTCCAAGACGTTCGGCGGCGAGAGGGCGCTCAGCGACGTCGCCTTCTCCGTCGTCCCGCGCGAAGTTCATGGGCTCCTGGGCCAAAATGGCTCGGGCAAGTCAACCCTGATCAAGATTCTCGCGGGCTTTCATGCCCCGGATCCCGGCGCGTCCCTGCAGATCTTCGGGCGCACCGTTCAATTGCCTCTGGCGCCCGGCCAATTCCGCGGTCTGGGGCTTGCCTTCGTGCACCAGCACCTCGGTCTCATGCCGAGCCTGACCGTGCTTGAAAACCTGATGCTCAGCGAGCTGGCGACGCGCGCCGGCACCTATATCAATTGGGCGCGGGAACGGCAGCGCGCCAGAGAGGTCTTCGCGCGCTTCGACCTGGACCTGGACCCGTCGGCCAAGGTCGAAGATCTGCCTCAGGTGGAACGCGCTCTTCTCGCCATCGTTCGCGCATTCGACGACATCCGCGGCGAACGCGCGGTGCACGACACGCCGGGCATCCTGTTTCTCGACGAGCCCACGCCGTTTCTGCCGAAGGAAGGGGTCAGCCAGCTCTTCGGGCTGGTGCGCGGCATCGTCGACGAGGGCGCCAGCGTCATCTTCGTCTCTCACGACGTCGACGAGGTGCTCGAAATCACCGACCGCGCCACCATTCTGCGAGACGGCCGCGTTGCCGGAACCCTCGAAACTGCAAACGCTTTGTACGCCGACTTCGTGGAGTTGATCATCGGACGCCGTATCGAGGCGTTCCAGGCCGAGGCGCACGACCTACGCGGGGCGGAGGTCGACGTGGCCGCAAGCGGCGTGACCGGCGGCACCATCGTCGATCTCTCCGTGAACCTGCACCGTGGCGAAGTCCTCGGCCTGACCGGTTTGATCGGCTCCGGTTTCGACGAAGTGCCTTACCTGTTATTCGGCGCTTCGCGAGCCGATTCCGGCACGCTCCAGCTGCACGACAAGACATACGACCTGCATGAGATTTCGCCGCAGCGGGCGATGGAGGCAGGCGTTGCGCTGCTTCCCGGCGACCGCCTTGGGACGGCGGGCGTCGGCGACCTGACGCTCATCGACAACATCACCCTTCCCGTCCTGTCCTCGTTCCATGCGTTGACCGGCCTGAAGCGCCGCGCGATGCGGCGCAGAACGTCCGAGCTGGGCAGGGAATTCGACGTGCGGCCCAACGTGCCGGAGAAGGAACTCGAGTCTCTCTCCGGCGGCAACCAGCAGAAGGTCCTGCTCGCCAAGTGGATGCAGACGAGCCCGTCCCTCATGCTGCTCGACGAGCCGACCCAGGGGGTGGACGTTGGCGCCAGGCAGCAGGTCTTTGGAGCGATCCGCGACGTGGCCGAGCAAGGTGCGGCGGTCATCTGCGCCAGCACCGACTACGGGCAACTCGCGGCGATCTGCGATCGCGTGCTGATATTTGCGCGCGGCCGCGTGGTCCAAGAGCTCGTCGGCAGCGATGTCACCAAGGACCGCATCGCCGAGCAGACGGTCCTCAGTTTGGCATTGGGCAATCAGGGAGAAGCCGGCACGGCGGGTCACTCAACGGAGCAGGTACATGGCTGAAGGGACCGAGGTATCTGCCAAGGAGAAGCGTATCGATTGGCTTGTCGAGCTGGAAAAGTACGCACTGATCCTGGCCTGGATCGCGTTGATCCTCGTTTTCGCCTTCGTAGCCCCGTCATCCTTTCTCCAATGGCCAACCTTCTCCTCCATCATCTTCGGCTCCCAGGCCGTTCTGGTCGTGCTGACCCTGGGCCTGATAATCCCGCTTACGGCGGGCGACTTCGACGTTTCGGTCGCCGCCGTTCTGACCTTCTCGGCGATGATTCTCGCCGTACTGAATGCCAAGATGGGCTTGCCGCTATGGCAGGCCGTTCTGGCGTGCCTCGCCATGGGGCTGATCGTCGGCTTCCTCAACGCATTCTTCATTATCTTCTTCCGAATACATTCCTTGATCGTGACCCTTGGCACGGCGTCGGTCATCCAGGGTCTCATCCTGTGGATCAGCAGCTCGCAAACGCTGAGCGGCGTGTCCCCCGGCCTGATCGACTGGGTCATCGTCAATCGTCTCTTCGATATTCCGCTGGCCTTCTACTACGCGATGGCTCTGGGTGTGATCATTTGGTACGTCTTCGAGTACACGCCAATCGGCCGGCGCCTCCTGTTCGTGGGCCGCGGGCGCGAGGTCGCCCGCCTGTCCGGTATCAGCGTGGTGCGCGTCCGCGGGGTTGCGCTCGTGGCTTCCAGCGTCATTGCCACGCTTGCCGGCATCATCAACGTCGGCACGACGGGCGGCGCCGATCCGCTGTCGGGCCTTACCTTCCTGCTGCCTGCGTTTGCCGCCGCGTTTCTCGGCGCAACGAGCATCGTTCCCGGACGGTTCAATCCGCTGGGCTCAATCATCGCGGTGTTCTTCCTGGTGACCGGGATCACCGGCCTCAATTTCCTGGGCGTCGATACCTTCGTGCAGAACATGTTCAACGGTGCCGCGCTGATCCTGGCCGTGTCTCTCTCGCAGCTCGTGCGCGGGCGGAAAGAGCAGGGGCTGACCTGATTGACGACGAGCGCACGCCGTATGCCGGTCTGAGATAAGACCGCTCAGCACGGCTCCTCGTGAAAGAAGCGGAGCCGGTGGGCGGCGACACGGCCGAAGCGAATCGCCTGCTTGCGGCGCAGCCCCTGGGCCATGGGCTGGAGCGGCGCCTCGCGTCTGATCTCGGCGCCGAAGCGGTCGGCAACGATGATGCCCACGTCATTCGGCAGCACGTCGAGCGGAAACGCGTCGCCCACCGCGAAATAGAACCGGTCGCAGTGGTGGCGGTAGTCCTGCCACTTGGTGTCGGTCCGAAAATCGGCGAGCCCGCTCTTGATCTCGACGATGGTGAAGCGGCCCTTGCCGTCCTGCCCCAGCACGTCCGCCCGCCGGCCGGTGCCGAGCGGCACTTCGACGAGCGGGCAAATCCCCATTGCGTCGAGCAGCCTGCAGACCCCCCGCGCCAGCCCCTCCGCCCGGCCCTCGGTCACGCAGGGCCGGGCGAGATCCAGCGCGAGCTGGGCAGACGCGGACTCGGAGACGCCAACGGACATGAACACCGCGCTCGTTATTGGCCCGATGTTCCTAGTTTATTCTAATTTCTGTGCGGCTGCCTATACCGGAACCGCCTCACCTCACGCGTCGTCAAATCGCTCCGGCTTTTCTTTGCCGAGGCGGGTCCAGTATTCCGGGGGGATCAGCTCGGGCTTCTTGTAGAAGTGCCAGCGGCAGGGCTTGGCGTGGTCGGGGTCGAAGTCGGTGACCCAGAGCGGCGCGCCGCCCCACTCGATGGGCAGAATCTCGTTGAGCGCGCAGTGAACGCAGTAATAGGGCACGTCCTTGCGGCCCCAGCTCCACCAATGCGCTTCCTGTGTCGCGCCGAAGTTGTAGGGCGGGCCGAGGCGCGAGGGGGTCTTGTCCACCGGATCGCCGCGCCGCATGCGCCCGCCGCTGCCGCAGGGGTCCATGACGATGGTGTAGCGCTCGGCGTCCTCCAGCACCTCGATGTCGCCCTCCTGCCGCGGCCCGCAGCGGTGGGCGCGCATCATCTCCGCGGTGAGCGTGACCTGGCGCTCCACGGTCATCTTGCGGAAGCCCTTCCAGGTCCGCTTCATCATCCAGGTCTCCTGGGTCGCGCGCAGCATGGCGTAGACCTCGCCCTCGCCGAACTTGCGGCCGATCTTGGTCAGCAGGTCCCAGACCCAGTCGCAGTAGAGATCGTGCAGGCCCTTCCATTCGTGGATCAGGTTGCGCGCGAGGGTCTTGGCCTCGTCCGTGCGGCCCGCGTCGATCGCCTCCTCGATCACCTCGCCGGTTGGCCGGCCCAGATCGTCGAGATCGTCCTCGCGCAGCACCCGGCCCGCGAAATCGGAAAGCCTGAGCATGTCCTCTCCCCTTCCCTAACGGTTACGCGTTCTGCGCGGGGCGGATGGCGCCGACGAGGCGGCCCGCCCAGTTGCGCAGTGGTTTATCGAGCATGTCCGCCAGCGCCTCCCGGTCCCGGTCGTCGAGGACGCCGAGACGGTCGAGCATAGACGCGATAGCGGCGTCGGCGGCGCGGGTTGCGCCGTCGCGCACCTTCAGTGCGAGCCCGAGGCCGCTCTCGTAGAGCGCGGCGTAGAACACCCCTTCCGCGCCGAACTTGACCAGCACGCGCTCGCCCGCCGTCTCGATGATGCGGGTGCAGGCGCGGCCGTCGCCAGCGACCATGAATGGATGGGCTGCCACGGCCTGACGCACCCGCCCAATCGCCGCCCTGCGCTCGTCGGGCAGGCCCGAGGGGTCCGCGATGTTGGCCGCCCCCCGCGCAAGCCCGCAAAGCGGCAGGCCGATGGTGGGAATGCTGCAGCCGTCGATGGCCCACGGCGCCCGCTCGAGATCGCAGCCGGAGAGCGAGGCGATGGCGGCCGAGACCCGCTGCTGCACCGGATGTTCGCGCACGATGTACCCCTGCGTCGGCTCGCCCAGCGCCTGGGCGGTCACCAGAAAGGCGCTGTGCTTGCCCGAGCACATGTTGTGGACCGCGCGCCCGGCCTCGCCCGCGCGCACGCAGGCGTGGGCAGCAGGCGTGTGATAAGGCAGGTGCGGGCCGCATTCGAGGTCGTCTTCGCTGAGCCCGGCGCGCGCGAGCCAGTTCTGCACGGCCTCGACATGGGCCGGCTGGCCGTTGTGCGACGAGCAGGCGAGCGCGATCTCCTCGTCGCTCACCGCGTAGCGCTCGGCTGCGCCGGTTTCAAGCAGCGGCAGGACCTGGATCGACTTGATTGCAGAGCGCGGATAGACGACCGCCTCGGTCTCGCCCCAACCCTGCACGAGGCGGCCGGCCGGGTCGACCACTGCCGCATCCACCAGATGCCGGCTTTCGACCGCCGGGCCGCGCGTGCACTCGACAACGAGCGGCCCCTGCCGTTCCGTTTCCAACCTTGCCTCGCTCTATTGCCGCATCTGGCCGGGGCTTGACGGTAGCACACCGCCCTCTTGACTACGTGTCGCTCGCCGCCGTCAGCACCTCGCTCGCCCACCACAGGCGCCGCGCGGTCTCCGCATCGCGCGAGGCACGGGACGAGCGGACGGGCTTGCGTCGCACGAAGTACAGCCCGCTCACCTCGGCAAGCTCGGATGCGGTGGCGAGATAAATCATCGTTTCCGCGCCCCGCTCGGGGCTGAGTACGAGCGGGCTGGTGAGAATGAAGCGCATCCAGCGCGGAATGTTGCGGAAGATGCCCGTCGCGACGACGCCGGGATGCAGGCAGTTGGCGGTGACGCCGGTTCCCTCCAGCCGGCGCGACAGCTCATGGGTGAAGAGGATGTTGGCGAGCTTGGAACGGCTGTAGGCACCGAAGCCGGAATAGCGCCGCTCGCCTTGCAGATCGTCCATGTTGAGGGTGACGTTCCTGTGCGCTGCGGAGCTCACGGTCACCACGCGCGACGGCGCGCTCGCCTTGAGCGTGTCGAGCAGAAGGTTCGTCAACAGGAACGGTGCCAGGTGGTTCACCGCGAATGTCGTCTCCAGCCCGTCCTCGGTCTCGAACCGGGTGCCCCAGCCGGCGACGCCCGCGTTGTTGATCAGTACGTCGAGGCGGTCGAAGCGCTTCAGGAAGGCCGCCGCCACCTCGCGCACCTGCCGCTGGGATGCGAGGTCGGCGATGAGCAGCGCCGCGTCACCGCCACGCCGCGCGATCTCTTCCACCACGGCGGAGCCGCTTGCGTGGTTGCGGCAGATGAGTACGACGGTCGCGCCCCGCCCTGCGAGGTCGATGGCCGCGACCCTGCCGATCCCAGAGTTCGCGCCCGTGACGATGCAGACTTTTCCATGCATGTCGGCTTGCATCTGCGATGCTCAATGTGGCCGCTCGGAAGTGCTCATGAGCCTTGAGACGCAGCGGCGGCCGGGGCAAGAATTTCGAGCGCGGGCGCATGCAGGCGGCGGTCGCCGACGGCGAGCACCTGGCCGTCCGCGCCGACCGGGCCGCCATTCCACGAGGTCACGAGGCCGCCAGCGCCCTCAATGATAGGGATCAGCGCCGCGATATCCCACGGGTTCATGCTTGCCTCGACCACGAGATCGACGAAGCCGGCGGCAAGCATCCCGTAGGCGTAGCAATCGGCGCCGAACCGGCGGAGACGCACCCGTGCAGCGAGCGCATCGAACGCGGCAAGCTCGGCCGGCGTGAACATGTTGGGCTCGGTCGCGTAGAGAGTGGCCCCGCTCAGATCGGGGCACGAACGCACGGCAAGACGCCGGTCGCCGAGATAGGCGCCCTCGCCGTGGCCCACAAAACGCTCGCGCAGATAGGGCTGGTCCAGGACGCCGACGATGCCCCGGCCGCGGTCCTGCAGCGCGATCAGCGTGCCCCACGTCGGCATTCCGGAGATGAACGCCTTGGTACCGTCGATCGGGTCGATGACCCAGGTGAAGCGGGCGTCCGGACGCTCGTGCCCGTGCTCTTCGCCCAGGATGCCGTGGTCGGGACATGTCTCGCTTATCAGCGCGCGGATCGCGGCCTCGGCCTCGCGGTCGGCCGCGGTCACCGGGGAGTAGCCCGCAATATGGTCCTTGTCCTCGATCGCAAGCGCCTGCCGGAAATGGCGCAGGATGACCGGACCGGACGCATCGGCGAGTCGGTGCGCCAAGGATAGGTAGTCGCGCCAAGTCTCCGTGTCCGCCACGCCCTTTCCCTCCTCCTGCCGCGCGAGCGCCCGACCATAGCAGCACCGCCCCGCCGACCGCCATCGCGACAATATTCGGCGGCTTGAGACGGCTCTTGCGCGTCTGTATGGATTGAACGACTCTTTTATATGGATTTAGCGACGCCTTTGTATGGATTGAACAATGCTTTGGTCAACCAATGGTGACAGGGCCATTGAGTTGAAAACTCAAGTATCGGACAGGGAACACATGCACCACCGCGACCCCGTGTGCGGCAATCGCACGACAAACACACCAAGTAATCCAATGAGCCGCTCACGCCGCTTCACGCGAACCGGGCGGCGACACCTCGTAACCGCGTTTGTCGCAGCCTTCATGGCGGCGGCACTGGCCAGTCCGGCGCAAGGCGGCGACGCCGGCACGGACACGACCGTGGGGAGCCTGATTTTGAGCGTGCCGGTGGGCAAATTGCGACCCGTTACCGTGATCGACCGCGACGACATTGCGCTTTCCGGCATGCGCAACGTCTGGGACCTCCTGCGCAGCCGGGACGAGTACAACTACTTCGGCCTGCACCGCCCTCATAATCTCGGCAGTCTCCGTGCCGTGTTCCTGATCGACGGCCGGCGAATTTCCGACTCGTACTTCGATCTGGATGCGCTGCCCATATCGGCCATCGAACGTATCGAGATACTCAGCTCGAGCGCTGTTGCCATTCACGGGGCTCAAGGCATCTCAGGCGCTATCAACATCGTGCTGAGGAGCGGCTTCGAGGGAGTCGAGGCCCAGGTTCACGGAGAAAGCCCTGTGGGCTCCGGCGGCGAAGCGGGCATCGCCAGCGCGCTGTGGGGCGGCAGCGTCGGTGGGGGGCACCTGACCGTCGGGGCGGACGTCTTCAGCCGCAACGAGGTGCGCTCAAGAGATCGCGCCTACAGCCGATCCTCATGGACTCCCGGCGGCTCCTTCGACGATGCGTTCGCCGTCTCGGTGGGCAGCAATACGGCCGTCGTCTTCACCGAAGAAGGGCCGGTTGCCCGCTCGCTCGGACCCTGCGAGGGCAGCCACGCTTGCGGCACCCTACGGCCTCCCCGGCGAGGGATGCGGGTTCGCCTACGGCAACATCGAGTGGAACTGGGAACGGCGGGATCGGGAAACGGCCTTCCTCATGGGGGATTACCCCGTCTCCCAGGACCTGTCCGTCCATCTCGATGCACGGGTGGCCGACAGTGACTACACAAGCCTGTACATGGCCCCGTTGCCCGGCAGGCTTCCCCTGCCCAGGGGCAACGGTTTCGTCCTCCACCGCTTTGTGAGCCACGGCGATCGCGTCTGGCGCTGGACGGCGCAAGAGCATGACATCACGCTCGGCATGGAAGGACGCCTCAGCGACGATATCCGCTACAACGCGCACCTGCGCTCGTTCTCGAACGAGGACAATTTGCAGGGCGGAACCTTCGTGTACGAGCCAGCGATCCTCGAGGCGCTAACGGCCGGCAGCTACGATCTCAGCAACCCGCTATCCACCGATTCCGGCCACCTCGAGGCGGTCCGGGACACAAGCGTCACCCGCTTTGTCGACAACCTCACGAGGCGCAGCGAGGCGCGGGTCGCGTTCGATGGGTCGGGTTTTTCTCTTGGCGGCCGGCCCATCGGTTGGGCGGCGGGAGCGGAGTGGGTTCGCGAGAGCCGCGACTGGATCACGACTTTTGTCAGCGGCGCCGGCGACGTGATCGAGGAGCAAAGGGACGTCATGGGCTCTTTCGGCGTCAGCTTCGCCGGGGAGCGCGACAGCGTCTCGCCATTCCTCGAGGTTTCGCTCCCGCTCCACGAGATCTGGGACGTCGGCCTCGCCGGGCGCTACAGCGACCACGACGACGTCGGCTCGACCGCAGCCACTCAGATGGAAACCATCTTTGAGCTGAGCCCGGACTTCGCGCTCCGAGGCAATTGGAGCATGGCGGACAGGGCCCCGTACCTGGGCGGCCTGCACACGGCGCGCGTTACCTCGGTTCGCCGCATCTACGACCACGCGACGGGGCGTCGCTACCGGGTCGAGGCGGACAACTTCGGGAATCCCGACCTTCAGCCCGATCGGGCCGAGAGCTACGGCGCGGGAATCGTCACCAACCTCGGCCCCGTTTCGGTGAGCGCCGACTGGTACTGGACCAAGCTTTCCAAGCTGCTGACGGTCGTCTCAGCGCAGGACATCGCCGACTACGAGCACGAGCACGGGTCGTTGCCACAGGGCACCGTCATCCACCGCGCGGCATCGCTCGTGCCCGGCACGCCGGGGCTCATTTCTCGAATTGAAAAGCCGATCCTCGGCAACGGCGAGACCAGCATCTCGGGCTTCAACGTCCATGCCCACACGGCGTGGTCGGCCGATTGGGCGGATTTCGACCTCGACGCCCACTGGTCCCACGTGCAGGACTATGAGTATCGTGCCCTCGACTTTGTGGGACCGGACGACTTCGTCCGTAACCGTCTCCACGTCACGCTGAGCAGCACACGGGGCAAGGTCACTGCACAGTGGAACGCCTACGGGACCACCGGCTACAGAGCGAGTGTTGGCCGCTTCGGCTCGTGGGTGGGCCACGACGTTTCGGTGCGCTGGCGCAATCCCTACGGGTTCGAAGAAGTCGAGCTCATGGGCGGCATTTTCAACGTCTTCGACGCCGAACCGATCATAAACTCGGAGATTCCCGAGGAGCCGGACGAGAGCCTGGATTCGATTCGCGGGCGGACGTTCTTCGTGACCGTCAAGAAGGTCTGGTGATCGGAGGCCGCATCCCGACACCTGGCGCCGGCGCGGCAGCGCTTTCCATCGGAGTACTCGCTCTTGCCGCGGCGCTGACGCTGGCGCCGGCCAGCGGAACGGCCGCCGAGCGCCAGTGCGAGGGGCCGGGAATCAACCACCTGCCAGAGCCCGCAACCTCCGACGACGTGCTCAGCGTCCTCGCCTACAACGTCTATCTGCTGCCTTCGCACGTCCGCAACATTCCCTTCATGGGCGAACGCTTCGCGCTCGCCCAGGAGGAGCGCGCCGCCCTCATCCCGCGCTTCCTCGCTCCCTATGACGTGATCATCCTGTCGGAGGCCTACGACGACGGCGCGCGCGCGACGCTGCTCGCCGGGCTCAGGGCGCAGGGCTTTCGTTACGCCACCCGCATCCTGGGCACCGCCTGCCGCGCCGCCTCAAGCTGCGAGAAGGGCGCGGTCTACGAGCAGCCACTCACCGAAGACGCGCCGCGTGGCGGCGAGGGCGACACCTGGTTCGGCGAGGACGGCGGTGTGCTCATCGCCAGCCGGCATCCCATCGGCGCCGCCAAGGAATGGGTCTATGCCGACTGCGTAGAGCCCGACTGCAACGCCGCCAAGGGCTTCGTTTACGCCCGCATCGACAAGGGCGGCGCGCGCTACCACGTCATCGGCACGCACGCGCAGTTCGGCTGGAGCAGCGAGCAGCGCACGGCCAAGGCGGCGCAGTTCCGCGCCATCCGGCAATTCCTGGAGGAGCACTCGGGAATCCCGCGCTCGGAACCGGTCATCGTCGGCGGCGACTTCAACGTCCTGAGCCACGCGTTCGAGAGCCTGCTCGAAGACGAGCCGCTCGGCGTGCTGGCGCCGGCCTTTCGCGGCCATCGCTACACCCGCGAGACCCGCAGCGACTGGGCGCGGCGCGGCAACGGCTACGTCGACTACGTGCTCGCCAAGAAGGGCTGGCGCGAGCCGCATTACCACAGCAATTGCCCGATGGTCTTCCGCAGCCTTTACGACTTCGAGGACCGCATGCTGTTCTCAGCCGTGCGCGGGCAAGGCTACTGCGACCTCTCGGACCACTGGGCCGTCTGGGGCTACTTCGACTACCGCGACGATGCCGCCGAGCCGCCCGACTGCCCGGTTCCCGAATTTCCGCCGGGCTCGGCCCCGACCCTGCGGCGCTGAGGGACGCCCCTACTCTGCCGCGTCGAGGCGGCGCTCCTGCCGCATCCAGCGCGGCTTGCTGGTTGCGTGGTCGCGGACGAAGCTCTGGGTCGGCATGCGCGGGTCCTGCCAGTAGAGCATCGGCTTTTCCCAGTTGTAGCGCGCGGGCTCGGGGATCGGCGCCTCGGTATCGACGACCGCGCCGTCCTTCATCACGACGGTGAGGCGCTCCCTGTCCTGCAGCACGGAGATGTCGGCGAGCGGGTCGCCGTCCACCACCAGGATGTCGGCGAGCTTGCCTTCCTCCAGGGTGCCGATCTCGTCTTCCATACCGAGCGTGAGTGCCGCACTGGCGGTGCCCGCGCGAATCGCTTCCATAGCGCTCAGGCCGCCATAGGTCATCAGGTGCTCCATCTCGCGCGCGTGCCATTCGCCGTAAGGCACCGAGCCCTGGCCGCTGTCGGTGCCGGCGATGATGGTGATTCCCTCCGCATGGGCGCGGGTGAGGACGTTGGCAAGGCGCTCCACCTCGTCCTTGTAGGCATCGAGGATGAAATCGGAGCAGCCGAGATCGGGGCCCCAGTCGAGCGTGTTCACCAGCAGCGAGAAGGTCGGGATCAGCGGTGTCGGGTTGCGGAATAGCACGTCCAGATCGTCCTCGGACATGTAGGAGCCGTGGATGATCCAGTCGAAGCCGGCGCGGATCGCGTCCGCCGCCGCGCGGCCCGAGCGCGCGTGGATGGTGCAGACCTTGCCGAGACGGTGGGTGACTTCGGCGATGGCGTGCAGGTCCTCGAGCCCGATGCTGCCGGCAAGCTCCGCCTCGCCGGTGAGCACGTCGCCATCGCCCGCCACCTTCACGATGTCGACGCCGTCTTTAATTTCGCGGCGTGCCTCCGTGACCATCTCCTCGCGCGTGTTGCAGAGCACCGCGAACGACGACTTGGGGTGCTCCATCCAGCTCGGCCAGGACGAGCCGATCGCGTTGAAGGTGGTGATGTAGCGCCCGGCGGAGGCCATGCGCGGCCCCTCGATCAGGCCGGCGTTGATGGCGTCGCGGACTGCCACAGAGATGTTCCAGGTGGACCCGGGGTCGGAGAACGCAGTGACGCCCGCGCGCAGCACCTTGCGGGCGTTGTTGGCGGCGCGCAGCGTCCGGTACTCCACGCCCGCGTAGAGATCGAGCTCCTCGAACGAGAGAATGTCCCCGTAGGAGATGTGGCAGTGGGCGTCGATCATGCCCGGCATGACCGTGTGCCCGGCGGCATCGACGGTCGTGTAGCCGCCCAGGGTCTCGGCTGCGGCCGCGACCTCCCGGTCCGGGCCGATCTTGCGGATGCGGTTGCCCTCCACCAGCACCGAGACGCCGTCCTGCGGTGCAGCGCCGGTCGCGTCGAGCAGTCGCCCGCCGGTGATCAGATATCCGCCCATATCGTCGCCCTCCCCGCGCTCCCGCACTCCCCGGCGCCTCGCCCGATGGGCCGGCAGGCGCGCGGAGGCACGTTTGGATTCGCCCTTCGCCCTCTGTACGATCGACGGCAGCCAGAGGCAACCGAATAGCCGGGGAGACAAGGCATGGGCAGAGTTGGCGTCGCGTTCTCGGCAGGGCTGAGCGCATCCGAGATCGTCGAGTGCGCCCAGCTGGCGGAAGCGCTCGGCTACGACTCGGTGTGGATGGCGGAAGGGCATGGCGGCGACCAATTCGCGGTGCTCGCTGCGGTCGCGGCACAGACCAGCCGGGTGCAGCTCGGCACCTGCATCTCCAGCGTCTTCGTACGCTCGGCGCCGACGATTGCGATGTCGGCGGCGGTGGTCGATCAGCTCTCCGGCGGCCGCTTCATTCTGGGCCTGGGCTCCAGCCACAAGGTCCAGGTCGAGCCCGAGCACGGTGTGCCCTACGCCAAGCCGGTGACGCGGGTGCGGGAGACCGCCGAGGTCGTGCGCCGCCTGCTGCGGGACGGCCGGGTGTCCTACCGGGGCGAGACCGTCACCATCGAGAACTACGAGCTGTGGTTCGAGCCGCTCCGCCCCAGCCTGCCGATCTATTTCTCCGCCGTCTTCCCCAAGATGATGGGGGTGTGCGGAGAGGAGGCCGACGGCGTGATCATGGTCTTCACCACATCCGATACCGGTGCCGAGGCGCGCCGGCACATCGCCGCCGGCGCCGAACGAGCGGGGCGCGACCCTGGTGCGATCGACGTCACCTCGCTTATCCCGACCGCGGCGGCCGACGATCCGGCGGTGGCGTTCGACGCGCTGCGGCCCGGCGTCGCGATGTACAAGGGCTTCTTCCCCCGCTACAACCGGGTGGCGGTGGACCAGGGCTTCGGCGACGAGGCCGCGACGATTGCCGAGGCCTGGGCGCGCGGCGACCGCGAAGCCGCGACCCGGGCGGTGAGCGACGCGCATATCGATTCGGTCTGCATTGCCGGCACGCCCGAGCGCTGCCAGGAGCGGATCGCGGAATATAACGCCTCCGGCATCGACCTGCCGCTTATCGCGCCCATGGCCACCGGCCCCAACGCCAAGGCCATGGCCGAAGCCACCATCAGGGCCTGCGCCCCGCGCTGAGCGGCAGCATGTCCCCGTTCCCGTGATCGCCAAAACTTTCTAGACTCGACCGGCGCCGCAGCCTGTGAGGGTCATCGTGCCGTTGCCTGAGAGTCTGAGGGGCCTGTCGAGGGGGTTGCGGGCGTGACCGGCGCGATGCGCGGCTACATCCTGGTCGTGGACACGGTCAACCGCCGTGTCGGGCGCGTCATCATGTACGGCATGTTCGCGATCATGGCGATTCTGCTGTGGTCGTCGCTCTCGAAGACGTTTTTCAACCCCTCCTTGTGGACGCTTGAAATGGCCCAGTTCGCGATGGTGGGCTATTACATTCTGGGCGGCCCCTACGCGATCCAAACGGACGCGAACGTGCGAATGGACCTGTTCTACGGTTCCTGGTCCGCACGTCGCAAGGCATGGTTCGACGTCTTCACGGTGTTCTTTTTGCTCTTCTATCTGGCGGTTCTTCTCTGGGGCGGGATCGATTCCACGATCTACAGTTTTCAGTACGGAGGTGAGCGAAGCCCCAGCGCCTGGCGGCCCTATCTTTGGCCAATCAAGGTCATCATGGTCACCGGCATCGTGTTGATGGCTTTCCAGGCGGTTTCCGAGTTCTTCAAGGACATCCTGCGGCTTCGGCGCGAGGACTTCTGATGTCCTACGAGCTCATCACCATCCTGATGTTCGCGCTGATGATGCTCATGCTGGCGACCGGCCAGCGTGTCTTTGCCGCCATCGGCTTCGTCGCCGTCCTGTCCGCGCTCCTCCTCTGGGGCGATCGCGGCGGCTACGACTTGGGCTTCGCCGCAGCCATGAAGCTCATGAAATGGTATCCGCTGCTCACGCTGCCGATGTTCATTTTCATGGGCTACGTCCTCTCGGAATCGAGGATCGCGGACGACCTTTACCGCATGTTCCATGTGTGGACCGGCGGCATGGCCGGCGGGCTTGCCGTGGGCACCATCGGGCTCATGGTGCTGGTCTCGGCGATGAACGGGCTCAGCGTCGCCGGCATGGCCATCGGCGCGACCATCGCGCTCCCCGAGCTGCTCAAACGCAATTACGACAAGCGCATGGTGACCGGCGTCATCCAGGCCGGAAGCTCGCTCGGCATCCTCGTGCCGCCATCGGTGGTGCTGGTGCTCTACGCCATGATTGCGCGCCAGCCCGTGGGGCAGCTCTGGCTCGCGGGGATATTCCCCGGGCTCATGATGGCGGGGCTCTTCGTCCTCTACATCACGTTGCGCTGCTGGATTACCCCGAGCCTCGGCCCCGTTCTACCCAAGGCCGAACGCGACGTGCCCCGCGCCGAGAAGCTCAAGCTCCTCCGCGCCGGCCTTCTGCCGCTGTTCATCTATGCGGTGATGATCGTGCCTTTCGTCACGGGGTCGACCTCGCTCGTCGAATCCTCGGCCATCGGCGCGCTCGCCGCCTTCCTCGCCGCCGTGGTCAGGCGCCGCATGACCCGGCAGGTTTTCGAGAACTCGGTGCGCAATACGCTCCGCATCACCTGCATGTTCATGTGGATCATCCTCGCGGCGCTGGCCTTCGGCTCGGTGTTCGACGGGCTTGGGGCCGCCAAATCGATCGAAAGCCTCTTCACCGATCAAATGGGGCTCTCGCCCTGGATGGTCCTCATCCTCATGCAGCTTTCGTTCCTGGTGATGGGAACCTTTCTCGACGACACGGCGATGCTCGTGATCGTGGCCCCCCTCTACGTCCCCCTCGTCGATGCCCTGGGGTTCAACCTGATCTGGTACGGCATCCTCTACACCATCACCACGCAGATCGCGTACATGACGCCGCCCTTCGGCTACAACCTGTTCCTGATGCGGGCCATGGCCCCGCCCGAAGTCACCTTGCGCGACATATACCGATCTATCATCCCCTTCGTCGGCGTGATGATCGTCGCACTCGCGATCATCATGATCCTTCCGGAAATCGCCCTGTGGTTTCCGGCGTACGTGTACGGCAACTAACCCGTAGTTCGGTTCATTGATACTTCAACCCGAAAGGAGAAAAACCCATGACGACACGGCGTAATCTTCTCAAGGCTGCCGCCACGGTGCCGATAGCGGCTGCAGCCGCTTCCATCGTAAAGCCTTCTGTTGCGCAGGCGCAGATCACCTGGCGGATGCAGACCTATGCCGGCCCCGCCCTGGCCGCGCACGTGGTGAAACCCGCGATCGAAATGTTCAACAAGATCGCGGGCGAGCGCATGCAGATCGAGCTGTTCTTCTCGGATCAGATCGTGCCCACGGGTGAGCTTTTCCGCGCCATGCAGCGCGGCACCATCGATGCGGTGCAGTCCGACGACGACTCGATGGCGTCGCCGACCGAGGTCACCGTCTTCGGCGGTTACTTCCCGTTTGCGTCGCGCTATTCGCTCGACGTGCCCGTGCTCTTCAACCAGTATGGCCTGAACGAGATCTGGGCCGCCGAGTACGAGAAAGTGGGCATCAAGCACATCTCGGCGGGCGCCTGGGACCCCTGCCACTTCGCAACCAAGGACCCGATCCATTCGCTTGCCGACCTGGAGGGCAAGCGCGTCTTCACCTTCCCCACCGCCGGGCGCTTCCTGACCCAGTTCGGCGTGGTGCCCGTCACGTTGCCCTGGGAGGACATCGAGGTCGCCGTGCAGACCGGCGAGCTGGACGGCGTCTCCTGGTCCGGCATCACCGAGGACTACACGGTAGGCTGGGCCGACGTGACCAACTACTTCCTCACCAACAACATCTCGGGCGCCTGGA
>JAPPNV010000392.1 GCA_028818565.1 Rhodospirillales bacterium
CTGCCGCGCGTGCCCGCCGCCGACAACATCGCCGTCGACGAGAACGGCCACATTATAGGGTTGTTTTAGTTCACGATCCGTCGCTGGAGATGATCGCAAGGCTCGAGCAAGAATTTCTGCCCCACCTCGGGGTGCACATATATATAACGATGCGTTATTGTTCGTTTGGCGAATCCATGTTTCAAGATCCCAAATAGTTGGGAGCCCAACGATGATTCGCCCGCACCAGTACCAATCTCTTTGGCTACGGATTCTTCGACTTCCGGCACTTCTCTTCCGTGTCACGGTTCCCCTCTGTGTCGTTATCCCGCTACTGGCCGCATGCCATATTTTGTAGATGACGAGGAGGAGCTTGAGGAGCCGTGCGTCGAAACTCATGACCAGGGCTGCATTACCGAGCCCCGAGTTCGAAGCGTTGGTGGAGGAAATCGCGGGCGAATACGCAGAACCCTCGAGCTTCCAGAACCAGTGGGGTTTGGCGGCGATCAATGCCGACCAGGCGTATGCGAATTTGGAGCTAGAATTCGGTACTGACGTCGCGCCTGGAGAGGGAGTTGCCGTTGGCATATTGGATACGGGGATTGACGGCGCAGACCCCGCGTTCCGGGACAAGACCGTCATCGAACGATTTCTCCCTGATGCAACCGACGAGGATGGAAGCAAGTTTTCTCACGGCACCGCGGTGGCAAGCATTCTCGCCGGAGAGAACATTCCCGGATTCCCGCACGATTCGCAGGGCGTGGCCTGGGGCGCGGACCTCGTCGTCTTCGCGATCCCGCTGGGCTCAGCGCCCGAATTGCATGATCCGATCCAGATCAGCCAGCTGCCGGGAACCGGGGAGTACTTCGCGGAGACCTTCGAAGAGATACTCGCTTGGCGGTTTGGCACCCGGAGCATCGATTCCCTGAACCTGAGCCTCGGTGTCACGGGCATCATCGAGAATTACAGCGAAGAGGTTGTACGCGATCCATTCGCTCCTTTGCTCCCCGTAATTCTCCAGGAACGTGCCGACGAGAAGGTCGTCTTTGTCTGGGCCGCGGGAAACTCGCACGGCAGGATGTGCGACATTCCAATAACCCAATGCGTTGATGGTGCGGTAGAAGCAAGCTCGATCGATCTGCTGCCGGGCTTGGCCGTGCACTTTCCAGAGTTGCAGGAGACGACGGTCGCCGTCGTGGCGGTCGCCCCCGACAGCGACGGCGACGGGGACTACGAGATAGCCGACTTTTCCAACCGCTGCGGCATCGCGGCTGACTATTGCCTGGCGGCCCCCGGAGCTGAAGTCCTGGTGTCCTATTTCGGTCCGGATGCAGACGGCAACCCGATCCGGTCCGTCGCGACCGGAGGCGGTACTTCGTTCGCCGCGCCGATGGTGACCGGCGGCCTCGCCGTGATGAAGCAGTATTTCCGGGGCCAGGTCTCCAACACCGATCTGCTCTCGAGGTTGCTCAAGACAGCGAACCGCAGCGGCATCTACGCCGACGCCGCGATCTACGGCCGCGGCCTCATGGACCTGGGCGCCGCGACCTCGCCCGTGGGTGCGCCGGTCGTCACGATGGGCGCTCGGGTGGGGAGTTCGGGTGCCGCCCTGAGCGGTTCGACCCTGCAACTCGGCCTCGCCTTCGGCGACGCCCTCGCTCCGGCGCTCGCAGATCGCGAGATCGCCGCGTTCAATCAGCTCGGCGCTCCGTTCTGGTACGACGCCGACACGATGGTGAGCGTTGCCGCAAGGCCGGCGCTGCACGATCGCTTTCGCGACTTCCAACAACTGTCGCTCTTAGAGCCGCTTGGCGCCCCGGCGAGCGCCATCCGGCTCCCCATCCTCGACTCGCCCGACGGCTCACACGATGCGGTTCCCGCCTTGTATCTCGCGAGAGCCGGCGCCCCTGCTGCCGCGAATGCCAACCACTTTGCCCTCGCCGGACACAGCGTCGTGGCAACCCTGCCGGTCGCAGCCAACCTGAGCGCCACCCTGCTCACCACGGAAGGTCTCGCCCGGCAGGAACCTGCGTCGGGCGCGGCGCTCGTATGGCGTGCGCCCGAGGCTCCGATCGGTCTCCGGGCCGGCTGGATGGGCGAGCGGCAGACCCTGCTCGGCAGCGAGTCCGACGGCGCATTCGGGGACCTTGTGGCGCACGCCGCGTTCGCGGGAATCGAGGCGGACACCGAGCTCGGTTCGTGGCGCCTTGGCGGCACTGCGGAGATCGGCACCGTGAATGCGCAGGCGCACGGCGGCGTGTTCCAGGAGATTTCGTCTCTCGCTACCAGCGCATTCGCGTTGCATGCCACCCGCCAGAACGAGGACGGCAGCGCGTTTCGCGTGTCGCTCTCGCAGCCGCTCCGCGTGGAGGAGGGTCAGGCGCTGCTCACGCTTCCCTCAGGACGAACGACATCGGGCGAGGTGATCCGCAGCACCCTGACCGCGGATGTCGAGCCCGGCGGCAGGCAGGTCGATCTGGCGCTGCACTGGCAGCAGCCGTTGGAGATCGGCGCGTTGCGCCTTGGCGCGACAGTCTCCCACGAGCCGGGCCACCGCAGGAACGCGGACGCAGAGCTAATTCTGCTCTCCGGCTGGCGCCACCTCTTCTGATACGGGCAGTCGTGGGCGCGTCTCGCGCTATCTAAGCCATTGCGGCGCGAAGGCGGCGGTCGATCGCGTCCAGGAAATCCTTGGAGTTGAGCCAGCGCTGGTCGGGGCCGATCAGGATGGCGAGGTCCTTGGTCATCTCGCCGGCTTCCACG
>JAPPNV010000132.1 GCA_028818565.1 Rhodospirillales bacterium
AACGGCATTCTCGACGTGACGCTGGCACCGGCGGGCATCCCCCCTGCCCTCGCGCGGACCGCTCAGAAGGGCGCCGAACGCATCGCCCAGGCGCTCGACCATGTGGGTGTGCTCTGCGTCGAGCTGTTCGTCACCACCGACGGCCGGCTGCTGGTCAACGAGATCGCGCCGCGCGTGCACAACTCGGGCCACTGGACCATCGAGGGCTGCGAGACCAGCCAGTTCGCGCAGCACATCCGTGCCGTCTGCGGCCTGCCGCCGGGTTCCACGGCCCGGCGCGCCAACGCTGCCATGAAGAACCTGATCGGCGCCGACGTTGAGCGCTGGCCGGCGCTCGCCGCGGACCCGGCCGCGCACCTCCATCTCTACGGCAAGGCGGACGCGCGAGCCGGCCGCAAGATGGGCCACGTCACCTGGCTCGGCCCTCTCGACGCGCCGCCGCCGCTACCCCACTGGCCGCCGGTGCGTGCAGGCTAGGTGCCAACCAACGGCATCACGTCGCGCGCGAAGCGCTCGGTGCTCGCGAGCGTCTCGTCGAGAGTGTTTCGGACGAAGCTGAAGAGGACAGCGCTGACGCCGACTTCGGCCAGCGCGTTGATGTCGGCGGCGATCTCCGCGGCTTCGCCTGTGAAGATGTGGCGGCCGCCGTCATCGAGGGTGACGCGCCTGGTCTCGTCATACCAGATGGCCCAATAGGTGAGCGCGATCTCGGCCGGGTCGCGACCGGCGTCGCGCGCGAGGTCGGCGAGGGTCTCGGCGGCCTCCCGGTATTTGGCGACCGTGTTGAGCGGGCGTTTCGGTGCGATGCCGACCGGGAACCAGCCGTCGCCGAGGCGCGCCGTCCGGCGCAGTGCCGGCATGCTGTCGCCGCCGATCCAGATCGGCGGGTGCGGCTTACGCACCGGCTGGGGACGGAAATAGATGTCGGCAACGCGGGCAAACTCGCCCTCGTAAGTCGGCTCGTCGCTCGTCCACATCGCCCGGAAGGCCTCGATATACTCGTCCGTCACGCGGCCGCGCGCTTCATAGGGCGGGGCGCCGACCGCCTCGAACTCCTCGCGCATCCAGCCCGTCCCGCAGCCGACGGTGACCCTCCCCTCGGAGAGCACGTCGATCGTCGCGAGCTGCTTCGCCGTCAGGATCGGCGGACGATAGGGCACCACCAGCACGGCGGTGAGCAGCTGCGCCTTCTCGGTCGCGAGCGCGAGCGCCGCCATCAGCGCCAGCGGTTCCAGAGTGTCGCCGCCATCGAAGGTGTCGATCCGCCCGGTCGGCGAATAGGGATAGAAGGAGTTCCAGGTCTTCGGAATGACGATGTGATCGGCGATCGCCATCATGCTGAAGCCAAGCTCCTCGCCCTGGCGCGCGATCGCAGCGATGGGGTCGCGTCGCGCGAGCGGCCCGAAATTGGGAATGGTCATTCCGAAGTTCATCACGCCCTCCCCAGGCTCCACGGTGGTTCGATCCGATTCATCCGCCGCATGATAGTCAGGCGTCGCGGCTCTCGAAACGGACGCCCTGTTCATCCGAGTTCCGGGAGCAGACGGTCCAGTTGGTTTTCTCGGCCGCTCGCCGGGGGAAAGGCAAGTGGCCTTGGGAACAGTGAGGATGCGCGTCGTTGGCCACCAACGCCAGGCCGAAGCCGGCACGGTCGCGGATGATGCGGGTCTCGTCCAACAGCTTGTCTCGCAGGTGGCGGGTCTCATCCACCACGATCAGCGCCTGACGGTCACGCAGGCGGTCGATGATGGTTCTATTCGCCTTCAGTGCCGTGCGGTGGAGCCGGCCGGCACCGATCGCATCTCCTACCGGGGACTGATGACCGGGCAGGGAGAACGCGGCGCTACACCTGGTCCATGTTCGGCAAGACGACAGAGCCGCCGTTCAGCGGGAGCATTTGCTTGTACCGACCCCGCATTGAAGGGCGAGGACGGTTTCGCCTTCAAGGTGATCTTGTTACCGTTGACTGCGCTTGCGGGCGCGCCGAGAGCATTCGAGGTCGCTCGGCGGCCAGTCAGCCCATGTGATTGTCGCCAAACATGGGAGGCGGAGAGAAGCGCTCTTCGCGGCTCTGCCCGACCCGGTCCGCACCGGAGTCGGATGCGCACTGGAGCTGACCGAGAGGGGTGAGGGCGGTGCCAGACAACATGCCAAAGAAAATCGCAAATCGGGGTCTCTGGAAGGGGCTGCACCCCGGCATGGGTATCGCGTCCAAGGGCATGATTGCGGCATTCGTCCTGTTCACAGCCCTCTTTGTGGAGACCGCCGACGGCATCTATTCGGCGATCCGCGGATGGATCGAACACGCGCTCAATTGGTACTACATGAGCGCGCTCGTCATCATGCTCTTTGCCTGCTTCTATCTGATGTTCAGCCGCTTCGGGCGCATCAAGCTGGGCGACGACGACAGCAAGCCGGAGTTCAGCACCTTTTCCTGGTTTGCGATGCTGTTCTCGGCCGGCGTCGGCATCGGACTGCTGTTCTTCAGCATCGCCGAACCGATGTTCTATTTCGACAACACAATGCCCTGGGGCTACCCGAACAATCCGTTCGCCGACCTGGCCGGCGTGCACGAGATGAACGAGGCCCGCGCGGTTCTCGCCATGCGGGTCACCTACTTCCACTGGGGATTCCACGGCTGGGCGGTCTACGTCATGGTCGGCCTGTGCCTCGCCTACTTCGGGTTCCGCAAGAAGCTGCCGCTGACGCTGCGCTCGGCGCTCTACCCGATCATCGGCG
>JAPPNV010000123.1 GCA_028818565.1 Rhodospirillales bacterium
GATGAAAGGCAAATCAAGCTCCAACTTATCCCAGCCTAAACCGGACAGCAGTGGGCTTGACCCGGCCATCCACGAGTCCGGCGCGACTGGATGCCCGGAACACCCCCGGACTTGATCCGGGGGCCGGGCATGACGGTGTGGGGGATGGAATGCGGCGGTGTCCGCCTACTCTCCCTCTCCGCCTCTATTCATTTCCCTCAATCGCCGGGCGCTCGCTTTTTCGATTCCCTCAACGGCGGGCGCTCACTCCGTTCGCTTGCCTACGCGCCATTCGGCGCGGCTCGCAGTCGCGCGCTCCGGACCTGCGGTCCGGCCCTCCTCTTGGTAGACGCTTCGTTCGCTGTCGCGCGCGGCGCAGTCGCGCCGTCCGGGCTGCTTTGCAGCCCGGTCCCTGTCCAGGCGGACTCCTCGTTGGTTGCCGGCGACAAGAGTCATCGGACCATGGTGCGGTGCACGGGGCGGGCGGATGGGGGCAGGCTGTGCGGATGCAGTGCACAGACCATCACCCTGTCGAAACATCCGGGCTGGGACCGTCCCGGAGGGCCGCCTGATGGCCGGCCGTTCTTCCATCGAGCTTCTGCCGCCGCCGCTTCTGGCGCTGGTGCACGAGGCGATCGCCGAGGGCGCCACCATCGACGAGATCGTCCGGCGCATCCGCGCGCATGGCGGCGCCTGCTCGCGTTCCGCCGTCGTCCGCTACGTCAAGAAGGCCCGCGACAGGTTGCGGCGCTGGCGCGAGGACAAGGGGCTCGTCGATTTCTGGCTCAAGTCGCAGGGCGAGCGGCCCGAGGGCGGAACCGGGCGGCTCGTGCTCGAGACGCTCCGATCTCTCGCCCTGCGCGCCGCCATCGCCCTCGACCGCGAAGAGGAACCGCCCACCGCCGACCAGATCGCCCCGCTCGCGCTCGTCATGCGCCGCATCGAAGGCGCCGGCAAGAGCGGTGCGGATCGGGAGAGCGCCGCCGCCCGCATGGATGCCGGGCGACAGAAAGCACCAAAGGGCGGCGGGGGGCTTTCGCCCGAGGCCGCCGCCATCATCCGCGCCGAGGTCGAGGGCGGTTGGCAGAAATGGCTCCCGGAGACGCACGACGTAGGCGCGCACCGGCTCGATATCCACAGCCATCCGATGCGGCGCTCCGGTCGGTCATGAGCCACCTTGGGCCGCGCGCCCCGGACCACCTTGGGCCACTTTGGGCCACCTTGGGCCACTTTGGGCCGGAGTAGGCCGGAATAGGCCGCCTAAAAATTTTCTTGCCCCAAGTGCCGGGATTCTGCACCTGTCCCGGGCGGAGCGACGAAGAACAGGCGAGGAGGCCGGCATGGGCCGTTCGAAGATACTGCTGGCGGGCGAATCGTGGGTGACGACCGCAACGCACATCAAGGGCTTCGACCAGTTTCCCACGGTCACCTTTCATCGCGGCGCGGATGCGCTGGCCGAGGCGCTGGCGGACAGCGATTTCGCGCTCACCTACATGCCGGCCCACGAGGCGCAGACGCACTTTCCGTCGACGCTCGCCGGGCTTCGGGAATACGACGCCGTCATTCTCAGCGACATCGGCGCCAACACCCTGCTCCTGCATCCCGATACGTGGATCGAGAGCAAGCCCACGCCGAACCGGCTCAAGCTCATCCGCGACTACGTCGGCGAAGGCCGCGGCCTGATGATGGTCGGCGGCTATTACAGCTTCCAGGGCATCAATGCGGGCGCCCGCTACCGGGGAACGCCGGTCGAAGACGTGCTGCCCGTGACGATCCTGCCCTGGGACGATCGCGTCGAGGTGCCGGAAGGATTCCGGGCGGAGGTCCGCGGGCCTGACGCTCATCCGATCCTCGCGGGCCTCGGCACCGAGTGGCCGATGCTGCTCGGCTACAACGAGGTCGCGCTGAAGGAGGGGGCGGAGCTTCTGCTGAAGGTCCCGGACGACGCGGGCGGACATCCCCTGCTGGCGACGGGAGCCTACGGCAAGGGCCGCGCCATCGCCTGGACCTCGGACATCGGCCCGCACTGGTGCCCGCCCGACTTCGTCTCGTGGGAGGGCTACGGCCGCCTGTGGCAGCAGTGCCTGGCGTGGCTGACGCAGGCGGAGAGCGTTTCCGTCTAAGACGAAAACGCACTCGCACTTTGTCGCTCACGGCAGCCGGCCTGCGGCCGGCGCCTCCGCGAGGGCGCCGCATGAGCGGCGGGCCGCAGTCGCGGCCTGTCGCGCGTCCATCAAAGACGGACGCGCTCTAATACCGGGGCGTGCGGTTCCAGGGCTCGGGCGCGACGGGGCCGGGGTCGGTGACGAGGAAGGGCGTGACCTGGCCGCGTGCGGGCTCGGGCCAGATGTCCGGTCGGAGGGAGCGGTTGGCGGCGGCGTCCGTGTCGATCTCCTCGCGCCGGTAGAGCTTCCAGATGCGGGCCCTGAGCGAGGCCGGCAGGCCTTCGTACGCCGGGTGCCACCAGAGCGTGATGTTGGTGCGCTCGCGGCCGGAGCCATTGGGGTGGGCGCCGTGGATCAGCCGCGCGTCGACCACGACGACGTCGCCCGCCGTCACCGGCACGTCGACCTCGTCCGGGTGCGAGGCGAAGGCGGCGTCCTCGGGGTCGCGCACCTCGGCGAGGGTCGGGTCGTGGGCGTCGACCAGCTCGTGCAGAGCGTGCGGTCTGCGGTGGGAGCCGGGGATCAGCCTGAGGCAGCCGTTCCGGCGCGTCGTGTCGGTCATGTAGAGGAAGAGCGCGACCTGGGCGATGCG
>JAPPNV010000230.1 GCA_028818565.1 Rhodospirillales bacterium
TGATGGGCGAGGCCTACCACGCGCTCTTCGAGCTCGAGGGCACTTGTAGCGCGCCCCGCTTCGCGGGCCAGGTGCTGGCCGGGCTGGAGATGGCGCTCTGGGACGTGATGGGCAAGGCGATGGGCCATCCCGTCCATGAGTTGCTGGGCGGCGCGGTGCGTGACGAGGTGCGCTATTTCGGCTTTCCGCAGGGTGCTACAGCGCAAGAGGTCGCAACCGAGGCTGGTCGGCTCGCGGACTCAGGCTGCGAGGTGATCTACGTCAAAGTGGGTCGCGGCGACAATCTGGACACCGATGTCGTGGCCCAGGTGCGGGCGGCCATCGGGCCGGAGAAGCGCCTGCGCCTCGACCCCAACGAGCACTGGCAGCCAGCCCGCGCGGCCCGCATGATCGACAAGCTCGCCAGATTCGACATTGATCTCATAGAGCAGCCGACGCACGCGGAAAGCATTGATGCGCTGGCGCGGGTGCGGGCCCGCAGTCCCGTCGCGATCGCGGCGGACCAGAGCGTCTTCACGCCGCAGGACGCCTTCCACGCCTGCCGTCAGCACGCGGCCGATATGATCGTCATCGGCCTGCACGAGACCGGCGGGCTTCTACGATTCTGCAAGGTCGCCCACATAGCCGCAGCAGCGAGTATCGATGTCTGCATTCACGGCCTCTACGAGACCGGTATCACCACGGCGGCGTCGAACCAGGTGGCTGCGGTGACCCCCAACCTCGACGATGGCAACCAGTACATGAATCATTTTCTGGCCTGGGACATCGTCGAGAACCCCGATCTCGCTTTGCAAGACGGCCAGTTGCCGGTTCTTGACGGACCGGGCCTGGGTTTCACCCTGGACCTCGAAGCCGTTGATCGTGCCGCCCAAGCGTGGAGAGACAGGAGCTGAGAGCGCTTACCGGCTCAATTCGTCTTCGTGACCCGATCCCTCGTTAGGCGAGGCAGGTTCGACACCCTGCCGCGGCGGACCGCCCGCTAGTCCTCTTCGCCACCGTCGTCTTCGTTGGCTGGTTCGGCCGAGGAGTCCTCCATCATCTTTCTGGTTCTCTCTCTGTCGAACACCGACACCGAGAGGATCAAGGCATCCTCATCGCCCAGAGCGACGAAGCCGTGCTGCATAAAGCTGTCGAAGTGTACCGAATCGCCCTGTTCCAGGACGGTCGGGCTGTAGGGCTCCATGAAGAATCGCACGCTTCCGCGCAGGATGTAGATCAGCTCCTCGCCCGCATGGCTGCTCATGGCCACAGGCTCGCTCCGCCCAACTGGCACCCGAACCACCGCCGGCTGAAGCGCCTTCATGGCGATTTCGCTGCTCAGCGCCTCGTATGTGCCGAGCGGCGTCTCGTAGCGGACACCCTCGTTGGCCCGCGTAACCGTCCGGGCGCCGTGCGCAAACGTGTAGAAGCTCTCGCCCAGGAGTGCGAGGAGATCCAGGCCAAGGCCGTCGGCGAGGCGGGTCAGCACGTCGAAATTAGGAGACGACTGGTTGTTTTCGATCTTCGACAGGGTCGAGATCGCGACGCCCGTCTTGGCGCTGACCGCCGCGAGGGTCAGGTCGTTGTTCTTCCTCAGGCGTTGCAGCGCCCTGCCGATGTTGTTCCGCTCATGCCGATCGGCCGCCATGGAACCCTCGAGTCCGGCAAAATCCACTTTGGCGACGATACCACCCTGTGTCGTCAATACCAGAGACTGCGCTTCGTCTGGTGGTCGAGCCGGCCGCCTCGCTTCGTAGACCCCGTTCGACCAGAGCGCGAGTGGGGAGGCGCGGCGTTGTGCCCGACCTCTTGTCGCATCCTCTCAAGTACGAGAGCGCGGCACGGGGACAGGGATCGCCGTCTCGCGCGCAGGATGCGGATCGCTTCGAAAGCTTCGAAACCCGTGAGCACGTCGACCGTCGCCTTCAGGCTGACCGGGCCACACCATGCTGACTTTCACCGAAGAGCTCGTCCTGCTGCTGAACGACGAGGACGGTGCGCCGCTGCCAATCCGGCGGGACATCGTGGCGTGCGTTCTGGCAGGCGCCGTGCTGATGAATTTGGCTTTCGCTTACCCGATCGATACCGACCTCGAGGCGCTCTTCGTCAACGAACGGACGCCGACCGGCAATCCCGCACTCGACCGTATCCTGGCGAGGATCGCGGCCCGTAGCGAGGTCTGCGACACCAAGACGTGGATCGGTGTGCTGTCAGTCGAGGAGGCGCCCTCCATTCACGAGCAGACCATGGCGGGCCTCGTCGAACGCGGCATCCTGACGGTGCGAGAGAGCAGGCTTCCGTGGATACGGTCCCGGCGCTATCCCAGGGTACGGAACCGGGGCTATCCTGCTGCTCGGAGCGTCAGGGCCCCAACCACATCCAGTCTGGGAAACTCTGGAAGTCATGACATGACGACACAAGCGCTGGTCCTCTGGGGCGCCGGCACGATGCGGACTCACCGGACGCTCTGGCTCGCGGAGGAGTTGGGCCTCGACTACGAGCACCGCCCCATCGGCCCGCGCACCGGCGAGACCAAGACCGACGAGTTCCTGGCCATCAACCCGCGGCACAAGATCCCGGCGCTGGTCCACGGCGATATCTGCCTGACCGAGAGCGCCGCGATCATGACATACATGACCGAGACCTTTCCGGTTCCGGATCACGTCCATGTGCCGGGCGACGCGCTCGGGCGGGCACGGCTGCTCGAATGGTGCTTCTTCACCATGAGCGAGCTCGACGCCAACGCGATCTACAGC
>JAPPNV010000034.1 GCA_028818565.1 Rhodospirillales bacterium
CCGGCCCGGCATCCTCCTTCGGCCTTATAGGCCAAGGCGCCGCTCCCAAGAAACCCCACGGTTCGGTCGTGTCGCAATCGCGCAAATTTTTCGCGGTCTTAAGTGAGGGCACGGTAGGTATTTCCCGTGTGAGGGCTCCGGGTGAATTCCCCCACCTCACCCCGGCCCTCTCCGCCCCCGGGGGCGGAGAGGGAGAGCAAGCCTGTGCCGCCTACGTCCCCTCTCCGCCCTTCAGGGGGGAGAGGGACAGGGAGAGGTGGGTGAGAAACGGTCTGCGGCATGCCCGATGAGGCCCGGATCGGTTCGCTGACCGCCTTCCGCGCGCGCGTCGCGGCCATGCCGGGGCCGGACGAGGCGGCGGCCGAGCGGGCGAAGGCGCACGATGCGCACCTGACCAAGCCGGCCGGCGCCCTCGGTAGGCTCGAGTCACTCGCCGCCTGGTCCGCCGCGTGGCAGGGGCGCCATCCACCGCGCGCAGAGCGCATCCAGGTCCTCGTCTTCGCCGGCAATCACGGAGTGGCCGTGCGCGGAGTCTCCGCCTATCCCTCAGCGGTCACGGCGCAGATGGTGGCCAACTTCGAGGCGGGCGGCGCCGCGATCAACCAGCTCTGCGATGTGCTGGGCGCGGAGCTGACGGTGGTGCCACTCGATCTCGACACGCCCACCGAGGACATGACGCAAGCGCCGGCGCTCGGCGAGGCGGACTGCGTCGCCGCGCTGGAGGCAGGGATGGCCGCAGTCGATGGCGGTGCGGACCTGCTCTGCCTTGGCGAGATGGGGATCGGCAACACCACCGCCGCGGCCGCGCTCGCGGCGACGCTCTGCGGCGGCGACGGCGCCTCCTGGGTGGGGCCGGGGACCGGGGTCGATTCCGACGGGCTTGCGCGCAAGGCCGCAGCGGTCGATACGGCGCTCGCGCGGCACACCGAAGCCCGCCGCGATCCTCTGGCCGCGCTCAGCTGCGTCGGCGGGCGGGAGCTTGCGGCGATCGCGGGCGCCGTCGTCCAGGCGCGGCACCGCCGCGTGCCAGTGCTGCTCGACGGCTTCGCCTGCACTGCCGCTGCTGCAGTAATCGCCAGGTTGCGGGACGACGGCCTCGACCACGCACAGGTCGCCCACCGCTCCGCCGAGCCCGGGCATCGGCGGTTGCTGGAGTCGCTGGCGATTGAGCCGCTGCTCGATCTCGGTCTGCGCCTCGGCGAAGCCTCGGGCGCCGCGCTTGCCGCCGCGCTGGTGCGCATGGCCGTGGCCACGCACAACGGGATGGCGACCTTCGATTCCGCCGGGGTCAGCGGCCCGGCGGACTGAGGGCCGGAGTGCTCCCGTTTCACTCGGAAGCGCTCCGCCTATTTATCGCTCACGGCAGCCGGCCTTTGGCCGGCGCCTCCGCGTCGCGCGTCCACGCGCGCAGGCGCGCGAGGGCGCCGCAGTAGCGGCGGGCCGCGGTCGCGGCCTGTCGCGGTTCCGACAAAGTCGAACTCGCTCTATTCCCCGATCTGGTGCAGCAGGCCGCGGACGCGGGCGCTGCGGAAGAACGCGAGAAACGTGGCGATGCCTGCCGCCATCCAGCCGATGTTGAGCGTGGTCGCGCGCATCATGTGATCGCCGCTGAAGGTGCCGTCCACCAGGAGCGCGCGCATCCCCTCGAAGACATGGGCGGACGGCAGGATGGCGGCGACCGGCTCCAGCCAGTCCGGCAGAATCGAGAGCGGATAGTAAACGCAGCTGAAGGGCGCCAGCGCGAAGATCAGGAACCAGGCGAGGCTCTCCGCACCCAGGCCGAAGCGCAGCACCAGGCCGCAGACGAAGAAGCCCACGGCCCAGCCCATCACGATCAGGTTGACGAAGAAGCCGATCAGCGCGAAGCCGAGATCGAAGATCGAGAACGCGTAGAGCACGAAGGCGAGGCCGACCGCGCCGGTCATCCCGATCAGCGTGCGGATCAGGCTGATCAGCATGAGCGCGCAGATCAGCTCCCACGGTCTGAGCGGGCTCGCAAAGAGGTGGCCGAGATTGCGCGCCCACATCTCCTCCATGAACACGAGGGAAAGCCCGATCTGGCCGCGGAACATGACGTCCCACAGGATGACGCCGGCAAGCAGAACCCCGGCCGCCTGCGCGAACCACGCACTGTTGGTCACGAGGAACATGGTGACCAGGCCCCAGATGATCATCTGCACCGTGGGCCAGTACGTGAGCTCCAGCAGGCGCGGCCAGGAGCGCCGCAGCAGGTAGGTGTGACGCAGCACCAGTGCGCCGATCCGCTGCGACGGCCCGCGCCAGGGCGAGGTCCGCAGCGCGCCGTTCCCGATCATTGCGCCGCCTCGTCGAGGCCGCCCGTGCCCCGCACGATTTCGAGGAAGACCTCCTCCAGCGTGCTGCGGCCGTGGCGTGCAATCATGGCCTCGGGCGCGCCGCTTTCGACGATGCGCCCGCCTGCCATCACGAACACGTCGCAGCAGAGCCGCTCGACCTCGGCCATGTTGTGGGAGGCGAGCAGGATCGTGGCGCCGGTCTCGGCACGATAGCGCTCGATCACGCCCCGCACCCAGTCGGCCGTGTCGGGATCGAGCGAGGCCGAAGGCTCGTCGAGCAGCAGCAGTTCCGGGTCGTTGAGCAGCGCCTTGGCGAGCGCGACCCTGGTGCGCTGCCCGGCCGAGAGCTTGCCGGTGGGCCGTTTGAGGAAGTCGCCCAGGTCGAGGGTTTCGGCCATCCGCCCGATCCGCCGGCGCA
>JAPPNV010000084.1 GCA_028818565.1 Rhodospirillales bacterium
GCCGAACTCGCGGCGAAGCTGCTCGCGGCCCTTGCGCCCGACGCAGATGATCTTGCTGGTCTTGCCCTGCTCGGCGAGCTCCTTGAGGCGCGCCCTGGTCGCCCGCGTGATGGAGCTGTTGAAGCCGCCGCAAAGGCCCCGGTCGGCGGTCGCGACCACGAACAGATGGACGTCGTCCTTGCCGGTGCCGCGCAGCATCGCGGGGGCTTCCTCGCGCTCGCCCATGATCTCGGCGAGCGAGCCTACCATCCGCTCCATCCGCTCGGAGAAAGGACGCGCCGCCTCGGCCGCCTCCTGCGCGCGGCGCAGCTTGGACGCCGCGACCAGCTTCATCGCCGAGGTGATTTTCTGGGTCTGGCGCACGCTGTTGATGCGCACCCGGAGGTCCTTGAGGCTCGCCATGGCGGGGGCCTGTGTCTTCCTTTACCGCCGTGAGCTAGGCGAACTTCTTCGAGAACTCATCGAGGATCGCGGTGAGAGCCTTGTCGCTCTCGTCGCTCATCTCCTGCGAGGTGCGAATTTGCTCCAGCAGCGCACCGTGGTTGGCCCGCATGTTGCCAAGGAACTCGCTCTCGAAGCGGGTCACGTCGTTGACATCGATGCCGTCGAGATAGCCGCGCACGCCGGAGAAGATCGAGACCACCTGCTCCTCCACCGCCATCGGCGCGAACTGGTCCTGCTTGAGCAGCTCGGTCAGCCGCGCGCCGCGATTGAGCAGCCGCTGCGTCGCCGCGTCGAGATCGGAGCCGAACTGCGCGAAGGCCGCCATCTCGCGGTACTGGGCAAGCTCCAGCTTGATCCGGCCGGCCACCTGCCGCATCGCCTTCACCTGGGCGGCGGAGCCCACCCGGCTCACCGAGAGGCCAACGTTAATCGCAGGCCGAATGCCTTGATAGAAGAGCTCGGTCTCGAGAAAGATCTGCCCATCGGTGATGGAGATCACGTTGGTCGGGATGTAGGCCGAGACGTCACTGGCCTGGGTCTCGATCACCGGCATCGCGGTGAGCGAGCCGGAGCCGTTGCCCTCGTTCATCTTGGCCGCGCGCTCAAGCAGTCGCGAATGGAGGTAGAAGACGTCGCCCGGATAGGCCTCGCGCCCCGGCGGGCGGCGGAGCAGCAGCGACATCTGGCGGTAGGCCACGGCCTGCTTGGAGAGATCGTCGTAGAAGATCACCGCGTGCATGCCGTTGTCGCGGAAGTACTCGCCCATGGTGCAGCCGGCATAGGGCGCCAGAAACTGCAGCGGCGCGGGCTCTGAGGCGGACGCGGAGACGACGATGGAATACTCCAGCGCGTTGTTCTCTTCGAGGGTCTTGACGATCTGCGCAACGGTCGAGCGCTTCTGCCCCACCGCGACATAGATGCAGTAGAGCTTGCGCGATTCGTCGTCGCCGGCGTTGACTTCTTTCTGATTGATGATGGTGTCGATCGCGACCGCGGTCTTGCCGGTCTGGCGGTCGCCAATGATGAGCTCGCGCTGGCCGCGCCCGATGGGCACCAGCGCGTCGAGCGCCTTGAGCCCGGTCTGCACCGGCTCGTGCACCGAGCGGCGCGGGATGATGCTGGGGGCCTTGACCTCGACCCGCCGGCGCTCCGCGCTATCGATCGGCCCCTTGCCGTCGAGCGGGTTGCCGAGCGGGTCGACGACGCGGCCCAGCAGCCCCTTGCCCACCGGCACGTCGACGATGGTGCCGGTGCGCTTGACGATGTCGCCTTCCTTGATGTCGCGGTCTTCGCCGAAGATCACGATACCGACGTTGTCGGTCTCGAGATTCAGCGCCATCCCCCTGATTCCGCCGGGGAATTCGACCATCTCGCCGGCCTGGACGTTGTCCAGCCCGTAGACCCGGGCCACGCCGTCGCCGACCGAGAGCACCTGGCCCACTTCGGCGACATCGGCCTCGGAGCCGAAATTGGCGATCTGTTCCTTCAGGATTGCCGAAATTTCGGCGGCGCCGATATCCATCTCAGATTCCCTTCATCGCCAATTCGAGATTCTGCAACTTTGTCCTGAGCGAGTTGTCGAGCATGCGCGAGCCGACGCGCACCGTGAGACCGCCGATCAACGAGGGATCGACGCGGGTCTCGAGCGCCACGTCGCGGCCGACGATGTTGCGCAACGCGTCCCTCACCGCTTCCACATGATTGGCCTTGAGTGGCACGGCGGAGGTGACTTCCGCCGACACCTCGCCGCGGTGATCGGCGAGCTTCGCCTGAAACGCCGCGATCATGTCGGCCAGGAGGAAGACCCGCCGGTTGCGCGCGAGCAGTGCTACGAAGTTCCTGACGTACTGGCTGGTCCCCGCCCGCTCCAGCACGGAGTCCAGGGCCTTGGCTTGCTCGGCGCGCGAGAGCGTCAGGCTGCGAACGACGCGATTCAGGTCGTCGCTGCCGTCCACCAACTCGCGGATAGCCTCGAGGTCGCGCTCGATCTCCTCGACCGCATTGCGCTCCAGAGCGAGCTCGAACAACGCGGTCGCGTAACGATCCGCGAGACCGGCTCCGCCGACCGATTGACCAGCCACCGCTACTCCCTAGGTTCGCTTCGGATACGCCACGGCGCCCGTTGCCGCCTGCGGCGCGGCCGCAAAAAAAGCCTCGCGGGCGCCCGTCCCGGACAAGGCCGGGGAGTGGTATCACACTCAATAGGCCCGTGCAACCGCACGGGGCGCCAGCAGCAGGGCTCGTTTTTTGTCCGCCCGGCGAGCGGCGTGAGATGATCTTCGGGCT
>JAPPNV010000157.1 GCA_028818565.1 Rhodospirillales bacterium
CTCAATTGCGGAGCAGCTCGTTGATCGAGGTCTTGGCCCGCGTGCCCGCGTCCACCCGCTTGACGATCACCGCGCAATAGAGGCTGGGGCCGGGCGATCCGTCCGGCAGCGGCTTGCCCGGATTCGAGCCTGGCACGACGACCGAGTAGGACGGGATGCGCCCGCGGTGGACCTCGCCGGTCTCGCGGTCGATTACCCGCGTGGAGGCGCCGACATAGACGCCCATCGCCAGCACCGCGCCCTGCTCGACGATGACGCCTTCGGCCACCTCGCTGCGCGCGCCGACGAAGCAGTCGTCCTCGATGATCACCGGGTTCGCCTGGAGCGGCTCCAGCACGCCGCCGATGCCGGCGCCGCCGGAGATGTGGCAGTTCTTGCCGATCTGCGCGCAGCTCCCCACCGTGGCCCAGGTGTCCACCATGGTGCCGCTATCGACGTAGGCGCCGATGTTCACGAAGGAAGGCATCAGCACCACGCCGGGCGCGACGTAGGCCGAGCGTCGCACGATGGCGCTGGGCACCGCGCGGAAACCTGCTTCTTGAAACCGCGCCTCGTCCCAGCCCGCGAACTTGGACGGCACCTTGTCGTACCAGGACGTATCGGCCCCGGGGCCCCCGGGAATCGTCGCCATGTCGTTGAGCCGGAATGAGAGCAGCACCGCCTTCTTGAGCCACTGGTTGACGATCCACGCGCCGTCCCGCTTCTCCGCGACACGCGCCTCGCCGGAATCGAGCAGGGCGAGCGCGGCCTCCACCGCCTCCGCCGCAGTGCCGCCACTCGTGGGCGAGAGCGTATCGCGCTCCTCCCAGGCGGCTTCCACCGCGCGTTCGAGGTCTTGTGTGTTCACGGGCCTCTCCCTCGTTCCTCGCTTCAACCGCCCGTGCCGTCCGCCGCCACTGCCGTCGCGGGGAGCGCGGCGAGCCAGGCGGGAAGATCGTCGGTCACGTAATCGGGCGTGACTTGCTCCGCGCCGGACGACGCCCAGGCGCTATCGTTTTGCACCCAGACGGTGGCCATGCCGAGCGCTGCGGCGGGCGCCAGGTTACGCAGAATGTCCTCGAAGAAGATGGCGCGCGCGGGCTCTATGTCATGCACGTCGGCGAGCCGTTCGTAGGCTTGGGGAAAGGGCTTCGGCACCCAGTCGGCCGCCTCGATGTCGTAAATTCCGCTGAAGTGGTGGCCGATGCCGAGCCGCGCCATCACCCGCTTGGCGTAGGGGGCGTCGGCGTTGGTGAAGACCAGTTTGCGGCCGGGCAGCCGGTCCAGCGCCGCCTCCAGGATATCGCTCCTCGCGATGGGCGAGAGATCGATGTCGTGCACGTAGTCGAGAAAGGGCGCGGGGTCCATGTCGTGCTTGAGCATGAGGCCGCGCAGCGTGGTGCCGTACTCGCGAAAGTAGCCCTTCTGCAGCCTGTGGGCCTCCGCCCGGTCCACGTCGAAGGCGGTCGCGATGTAGTCGCCGATGCGCTGGCTCACCTGGTCGAAGAGGCGCGAGCTCGACGGATAGAGGGTGTTGTCGAGATCGAAAATCCAGGTGTCGATGTGAGCGAGGTCGGCGCCGCCCGGTGCTGCGCGCGCGCCGTCGGTCAGTTGCATTGGCCGCTTGAGCCCTCCGCGCACACCTTGTTGCCATCCACCCAGCGCGCCCCGCTGAGATCCGCCTTGAGAAAATCGGTGCCGTCGAGCCGGGCGCCGGTGAAGTCGGCCCCACGCAGGTCGGCACGGAAGAAGCGGGCGCGGCGGAGATCGGCACCCTCGAACGAGGCGCCGGTCAGGTCCGACTTGGTGAAGTCGGTGCCGATCAGGCGCGCGCCGGCCCAGCGCGTATCCACCAGGACGGTGTCTGTGAACTTGGCGCGCCGGCCGTCGACGGCACTGAAGTCAGAACCCGTGAGGTCCGAGCGTGCGAAAAACCCCTCGCGCAGCGTGGCCCCGGCGAGGTCGACATCGACGAAGGTCCGGTTGTCGAGCAGGCAGCGCCGCCAATCGACGCCTGGTTGCGGCGTGTCGGTGCACGCGGCTTGCACTCCGGGCGCCGCGAGCACGAGCACCGCCCCGATCAGCCCCGCCACCACGACTTTCCCTCGCCTCATTCTACCGGGCACCGTCTGAATGTGTCCTGACGCGCCGCTCAGTCGCCCTGTGGGCCCAGTCTGTCAACGCCCTCAGGCTCGTCGGGCTCGTGATCGATACGCTTGCCGTCCAGCGCGCCATCGCCCCGCGCCGCCTCGGCCTGCGTTGCCTGCCTCTCTGCCTTGGTGCGCCCTGTCCGCGCACGGTTTGCCGCGCGTTGCTGCGCCTTCGCCGCCCTGTCGCGCTTCTTGCGGAACTGGTTCAGGTTGACGACATCGCCCATGACCAAAGGCCTTTCGGTACGCCGGCAAACGTGGTCTAAGAAACGCGGGGCCTCCCATCCGATCCGACCCGTTCGATCGAGAGGCAAGCCTAGACGAAATGAATCGGGCTGTTAACCGGAGTCGACCGGGCCGGCACCGCTCGGGCAGAGCGCCCGTCCTCCCAGCCCCGAGGCACGGCCAACGGTGAAATTCGTTTACGGCATCCTCGTCTTTCTGGCCGTCGCCGTCGCTGCCCTCTTTCTCGTGCCGTCATTCCTCGATTGGGAGGGATTCAAGCCCGAGATTACCGAGCGCCTAGAGGCCATCACCGGACGCACGCTTGCGATCGACGGCCCGCTCGAGGTCTCCATCCTGCCGACGCCCA
>JAPPNV010000127.1:0-1837 GCA_028818565.1 Rhodospirillales bacterium
GCGGTTCTCCTCAAGGTCTCGATGTTGACGATGGTCGAGCGGGCGGGACCGGGAGCTTCTCTCTCCCAACCCCTTCCCGCTCACTTTTCACTCGCTACCCTCTAGCTTTTATGAGGCTCTCGTGGTCAAGCCACGTCGACAGCACTTCTATTGCATGCGCTTCCCCTCACTCTGAACGGCCGGATCGGCGGTAGCGTTGGCCAGGTCGGAACGTTTCTCGCATCGGTCGCGCCTGTGTGTGCGCAGACCCAACTTTTATCCGGGCGATTGCCGGCAACGGTGCGCCGGTTCTGTCCCACGATCCCGCTTGCTGCGGGCGCAACGTCCCGGCGGCGGGGCCCATCTCCGGTTCGGCTTCTTTCAGCCCGTTAGAGGGACGGCCACTCGCCACCCGGCCCAGTGCCAGTCGCGTCCGACCGGACTGGAACAGTGCGATCCCGGAATCAGGCCAACTTGGCTCCTGTCGGCACGAGACCGGTCTCGGCAAAACGCCAGAGCGCGATGAGGAGCTTGCGGGCGAGGGCAACGATCATCACCCTGCGTATCCGTCCCCTCGCTCCTGCTGTGCGCTCTACAAACCAATGGCTAAGCGCGCTGTCGGGTTGATGCTGCAACCAGCGCCACGCCATTTGAATGAGATGAGCCCGGATCCAGCCCGGGCCGTCGCGGCTGATCCCCTGGTCCCGCTGCGTGTCCCCACTTGCCCACGGGGTCGGCGTCAAGCCGACCCAGCTCGCAAGCTCGCGGCGGTTGCGGAAGTCACGATAGAAGATCTCGTGTTCCAGCAGGGTCGCGTCATTCGCACCGATCCCCTTCAGCTGGGTCAACATCGCGATCTTGGCTCCCGCCTGTTCCGCACTTCCATCGAGCGCGGCCGGCGCCGGGATCGCTTCCCCCTCGCGGACAACAGCATCTCGCTCCACCTCGACTTCCGCGATCTGCCTCTGTACGAGCGAAAGCCGCTGCACAAGCCGAAGGATCTCCTGCCGGGCCCGCGGCGGGAACGGCGAGCCATATCCGGTCACCACGTCCGCGAACGTCTCCTCGAAGTCCTTGGTGCGGGGGTCCAGGTCGAAGATGCCGTGCAGCTTCAGCAGCCCCTTGATCGAGTTGGTCAGGGAGGTCCGCTCCTTCACCAGACGCCGGCGCTCGCGAAGCAGCCTCTTGCGGTCCTCCTCCTCGACGCTAGGAACCCGCACCTGGCTCAGCACCGAAGCGTCGCCCCGATCGTGGGCGAGGAGCGCGCGCACCATCTTCTTCGCGTCGATCCGGTCCGTCTTGCGCTGCTTCGCCTTCCGGTTCACCAGCAGGCTTGCCGGATCGAGCGCCACCGTCTTGAGGGACATCTCCTGGTCCAGCCAGCGCTCCAGCCAGAAGCCCTCGTAGCCCGCCTCGTAGCAGCACAGAATGCGCAGCTCTCGGTCGAGAGCCTGTTGGGCCTTGGCACGTTGCTTCTCAATCAGATCCCTGAGGGCTTCGACGTCGGCGGGCCCAAGCGAGTGCAGGCCGATCTTCTCGCTGGCCGGGCTCTTGATCCCAACCACCCAGCTCTTGCGACTGATCTCGATCGCAACGTACAGCGTGCTTTGCTCCGTCTCGGCTGACGCAGCTGTCTCGTTCCCTGGGGACATATCATGGCTCCTTATGAGGATTGCTCAGATCGGCACCGTAGCCTCGGTTACCGATTCGCCTCATAGGATCTCCGGTCCCCGGTCCGTCGGGGCTTCGCGGTCGGGGCAGCGCCGGGCGAGGTCGTCGGCGAGCGCGTCGCGGACGTGGCGGGCATCCAGCCCGAGCTCGGCCAGCAGGGCGTCGCTCGCCGGGGCGATGGGGTCGT
>JAPPNV010000127.1:1877-2721 GCA_028818565.1 Rhodospirillales bacterium
CATAGGTGCCGAGCGTCTCGCCGGTGGCGCGCTCGACGACGGTGAAGCTCGGGTTCCAGGCGGGCATGCCCTTGAACCAGGCGGAGCCGTGGTAGGACTTCTCGGCGCACGGGACGCACCGCGCGGCCCCCTGCGACGGCGCCCCGCAGGCCGTGCATTCGGAGCGGGCGCGCCGGCGACGATAGAGCTCCCGGCTCCAGGCATTCTTGCGCTCGCGGTCCCTGCGCTCGCTTTCGAGCACGGCACAGGGCGCGCACCGCGAGGCGCCGTCGATCACCGGACCCGCGCACTTGACGCATACCCCGGCCGCGCGCCTGGCGGCGTAGATCTGGCGCTCCGACTCGCTCCGCGCAATCCGGCACGGCTCGCACGTCGAGCCCCCGTCGACGGGGGGATGCCTGCCGCACGACGTGCACAGGCCGGCGGCGCGCCGGGCTTCGTCGCGCTTTCGGTGGCGCTCGCGGCCGATGCGCCGTTTGGCCTCCACCGGTTTGCCGCCGTAGAGCTTGCCGGCCGCCCTGCCGGCCGCGTAGCGCGCCCGCTCGCGGTCCCGGCGCTTCGCGGCGCAATCGCCGCACAGGGTGCGCCCCTCCTCGGCCGGGACCTTCCCGCAAGCGGAGCACAAACCGGCGGCGCGGCGCTCTTCGGCCTGCCGGCGGGCGCGCTCGCGTTCGTAGGTGCGGGCGTGCTCGGGGTCGCGCCTGGGAACCCCGGCTTTCCTCAGCCGGGCGTCGCGCGCGCGGCTCGCCCGGTTGGTCTTCTCGGCGCAAGCGCCGCACAAGGTCCGCCCGGGCGCGGGCGGGCGCTTGCCGCACTTCGGACACATCCCGGCCGCGATGCGGGC
>JAPPNV010000156.1 GCA_028818565.1 Rhodospirillales bacterium
GCGAACGCCGTCTCGCTGCCCTGGCCGAAGGTCGAGACGCCGGTGTAGAGGTCGATGCCGTCGGAGCGGTTGGCCCGCAGGACGACGCTCTCGTGCGCGCCGAAGCGGGAGCCGCGGCCAGCCAGGAAGCGCGCGCTGGCATAGCCCGTGCGCTCGACGAAGGAGGCGAAGCCGATACCCGTCAGACGCTCGTCGTCGGGCTCCTGCCGTCGCGTGGCCCGGTGGGTATCGTAGTCGACGGCGTCGGCGGCCATCTGCAGGGTCTTCAGATAGTCGCCATTGTCGTAGACCGCGCGGCTCGGCGTGGTCCAGGGCAGGTCTTCCGGCCGCAGCATGTTCTTCCGCCGCAGCTCCAGCGGGTCGATCTCGAGCCGCCGTGCCAGCCGGTCGAGCAGGACTTCCAGCGCGAAGTTGACCTCCGGCTGGCCGTAGCCGCGATAGGCCCCGATCGGCGTCTTGTTGGTGAGCGCGACGCGGCGTTCCACTGCCGCATCGGCCACCTTGTAGGGGCCGGTGAAGACCACGCTGGAGAGCTGCGCCGAGCCGTAGGTCGAGTTCCAGGCGCCGAGGTCGGTGGTGTACTGGTTGGTGATCGCGACGATGCGACCGTCCGGCTCCGCACCGATGCGGACGTCGTGCACGGCCTCCCTTGCGTGCGTGCTGGCGCGGAAGAATTCCAGGCGGTCCTCGATCCACTTGACCGGGCGCCGGAGCGCCATCGCGTGGAGCACCGCCAGCACGTCTTCGGGATAGAGGCCGAGCTTCATGCCGAAGCCGCCGCCGACATCGGAGGCGATGACCCGAATGCAGCCCTCGTCGAGGGGCAGGCACTCCGCCAGCTGCTGCCGAATCAGATGGGGTGTCTGGGTGGAGGCGTAGACCTCCAGCGTGCGGGCACCGGCACGCCACTGGGCGACGATGCCGCGCGCTTCCATCGGGAGCGCGCTCACCCGGTTCACATGGAAGCGCCCCTCGATGACGACCGGGGCTGCGGCCATGCGGCTCTCCGGCTCGCCCGCGCGGTCCACGTTGCTGGTCAGCAGGTTGGACGGCAGCGTCCCGGGATGCAGCACGGGCGAATCGTCGGCGAGCGCGCCGAGCGTATCGGTCACGTGCGGCAGCGGCTCGTAGTCGATGTCGATGAGCTCCAGCGCGTCCTCGGCAATGGCGCGGCTAGCCGCCGCCACGCTCACCACCGGCTGGCCCTCGTGGATCGCCTCCTCGCCCGCCAGCGCGTAGTAGGGCAGCAGCGGCGCGCCGGGCACGGGCCGCAGCACCGTCAGCGGCCCGCTCGCGGCGCGTACGTCGGCGCCGGTCAGGATGTGCCGGACGCCGGGGAGGGTCCGCGCCTCGCTCACGTCGATCGCGCCGATCGCTGCGCGGGGGAATGGGCAGCGGCCCACCGCCATCTCCAGCTGGTGGGCGAGTTGCACGTCGTCGGTGAAGAGTCCGTCCCCTTGCAGCAGGCGGTCGTCCTCCTTGCGCGGGAGAGAAGCGCCGATGAGGCTCCGGCGGGGCGTGCTCACGGCGACGCCTCGGATTCGTCCGCGCCCAGGTAGTCCTCCACCGCGCGCAGGATGTTCTCGTAGCCGGTGCAGCGGCAGAGCACGCCGGCGAGCTCTTCGCGGATCTCCGCGCGGGAGAGTGTGCGCCCTCCGGCTTTCAGGCTCTCCGCCAGCATCAGGAAGCCCGGCGTGCAGTAGCCGCACTGCAGCGCGTGGTGCCGCTTGAAGGCCTCCTGCGCCGCGTTCAGGCGGTCGCCGTCCGCCAGGGCTTCGACCGTTCTCACCGCGGTGCCGTCGAGCTGCACGGCGAGCATGAGGCAGGACTTGATGGCGGCGCCGTCCACCAGGATCGTGCACATGCCGCAGACGCCCTGCTCGCAGCCGACGTGGGTGCCGGTCCAGCCCAGGCGATGGCGCAGGAAGTCCGCCGCGTGCATGCGGACCGGCGCTTCGGCCGCTACCGCCTCGCCATTCAGGCGGAAGGCGACGGCGCGCTCATTGCTGCTCAACGGTTGCCTCCCCGAACCGGGACCCCGCGCCAGGCTCGCCCGCGGCCAGGAGCGCCTGCTCCAGGTTGGCGGCGAATTCGGCGGTCACCTTGGCGGCGTGCTTGTTGATCACCGCGCTTCCGACGGTGCCGAGCACACCGGCAAGCGCGACCTCGCCCTCCACCGCGACGCAGGTCTCGTTACCTTCCTGTGTCAGCGTGACCGTGTTCTGCGCCCGGAAGTTGCCGACCGCGCCGCGCACCGCCTTGCCGGTCGCAGTGAACGCGATTCGCGCGCCGGCGATGCGCTCGGTGATGCGGACCTTGGCCCGGAAGGTCGTCGACATCGGCCCGAGCTTCTGGGTCGCGCGGACGGAATAGCTGTCATCCTCGCCGTCCAGAGGCTCCGCCTCTTCGACGCCCGGCATGCACTGCGCGACCTCCAGCGGCCGCTCGAAGAAGCGCCAGACCTCGTCGCTGCTCGCCCGGACGCGGAACTCGTGGCGATACTTCATCGCGCGGCCCCGAGCGCCGAGGCGCGCAGGTCGCGCAGCATCCGCGCGACGTAGAGCGGCACCAGGTGGGCGCGGTACTCGGCCGAGCCCCGGATATCGTCGGGCGGGTCGATGGCGTCGAGCGCGGCCTCGCCCGCCGCCGCGATGTCCGCGTCGTCGAGCCGGCTGCCCTCCAGCAGCGCCATGCCGGCCTCGGCCAGGAC
>JAPPNV010000175.1 GCA_028818565.1 Rhodospirillales bacterium
CCTGCTGTTGGGGCCTGGACGATATCGACCCGTTCCGCGTTCTGGCGATGGTCACGCTCTACGTGATGGTCTGCCTCGCTCTGCTGTGGGGCGCGTTCAAGCTCGTCGGCTCGGTGTCCGCGTTCGTCGCGGAGGAATTCGCCTGGTTGATGGGCTGGCGGCGCTGACGGCGACGCAGGCCGCCTGGCCGGCGCAGTCACCGGCGGGATCGCGACGGCCCGCAGCGGGAGGCTCGCCGACTTCTTGCACGGCGGCCGAAACTCCGGCCCACGCGCTGGAGGCGTCAGCAGGGCCGCTGGAGCGGCCCTGGTTGGCGCGCGGCTGCCCAATCTCACCAATGTAGCCGGTGAATCTCACTCAAAGTAGCCGGCCAATCTCACCCAAAGTAGCCACTGAATCTCAGGCAAAGTAGCCACCCCGGAGCGAAGCGACGCGGTTACGTTTTTGTCAGCGGTTCTCCCTCCGCGTTTTCTCCGTCATCGGTACCACCGCTGAAGGCTTGTGAGCAAGGCGGCGGAGCATGGAGCGCGCGCGACGCGTGAGACCCCTCACGAGTCTGGCGGCGCGCGCGCTCCATGCCTGGCACCATCCGTCCCTCCTCTCCGACGCCCCGGAGCGAAGCGACGATGGCGCCGCGCGCAGCGCGGCGCTCTGCGGTCGCGCTCATGCCTTCGTTCCGGCGGCCGCTTCGTCGACGCGCATGGAGGTGCCGTGCAGCTCGATGCGGATGGCGCCGTGGACGAGGCGGTCGAGGATGGCGTCGGCGACGGTGGGGTCGTTGAGCTGGCGGTGCCAATCGGCCACGGGCAACTGGCTGGTGATGATCACCGAGCGCCGGCCGAGGCGGTCGTCGAGGATTTCGAGGAGATCGCGCGCACGCGCCGCATCGATGGGGGCCAGGCCCCAGTCGTCGAGGATCAGCACCCCGATGCGGGCGAGATCGCGGTACAGCTTTGGGATCGTGCCCTCGCCATGGGCGATGCGCAGCTCGGTCAGAAGCCTCGGCACGCGATGGTACTGGGCGATATGGCCCTCGAGGCACGCCTTGTGGCCGAGGGCGCACGAGATCCAACTCTTGCCCGTGCCGCACGGTCCGGTGATCAGAATGTTGGCGCCGTTACGGACCCAGGCGCAGTCCGCGAGGCCGAGCACGAGGCTGCGGTCGAGGCCGCGCGGGCGGCTCAGGTTGATATCCTCGAAGCAGGCGTCCTGGTGGCGCAGCTGCGCCCTCCTCAGGCGCCGCTGCAGGGCCCTGGAGCGGCGCTCGGCGATCTCTCGGTCGATCAGCAGCGCGAGCCGATCCTCGAAGGGCATGTCGTCGAGGTCGTTGCGCGCCACCTGCTCGAGGAAGGCGGCGTGCATGCCGGGCAGGCGCAGCGAGGCGATGCGCTCGGCCAGTGGGTGGGAGACGTGATTGTCGCTCATTTGTAGTACTCAGCTCCTCTGATGTTGGAATGATTGATGGGGGTGATCTCGGGCTCCTGCTCGGCGGCGGCGAGGTCGGCGCCAGTGCGCAGGATGTCGTCGAGCCCGCGGTAGGTCCGTGTGCCGAGGTCGAGCGCGTAGCGGCAGGCATCGTCGAAGCGCTCCGTCTCATGGCGCCTGGCCAGCCGCAGGACGCCGTAGCAGGAGCGGAAGCCGAACTCCGGATTGTTCTGCCGCTTCATGAGCGCGACGACGAAGGCGTGGACATGGGGCCCGATATCGCGCGCGTTCTTCTCCAGCTGGGCGCGGGTGGCGTCGATGCCGGCGCGCTGGTGGGCCTCCGGCTTGTGCTCCTCGACAGTGGTGGTGCGCCCCCTGGCGTTGCTGCGGATATGGCTGGCGACGTGCCGGCCCCGGTGGAAGACGTCGATCAGGTTGCCGCGCAGGCGGACGTCGACGTCCTTGCCGATGAGCTCATGGGGCACCGAGTAGAAGTGGTAGTCGATGGCGATGTGGTAGTCCTTGTGGACCGTGTTTTGGCGCCACACCGTGCGCTGCCAGCGCCGCTGCGGCAGCGGCCGCATGTGGGGGAGATCGACGCTCTCGAAGCGGCCATAGCGGTTCTCGCCGGTGCCGTCGGCATAGGGCCGGCTGTTGAACTTCCTGACCAGGGCAGCGATAGCCCGGTTCAGCGACGCGAGATCATGGAAGACACGCTTGCGCAGGGGCGCCAGGACCCAGCGCTCCGCATTGAGCACTCCATTTTCGACGAGGGCCTTGTCGCGCGGTTTCTTCCTGCGCGCCGGGAAGCCCTGGACGTCATAGTGTTCGAGCAGATCGGCGTAGGTCTCGTTGAGGATCGGCTCGTAGCGCGAGGGCTTGATCACCGCCGGCTTGATGTTGTCGGGCACCACCACCTGCGGCACGCAGCCCATGTCCTCGAAGCAGCGCACGTGTGAGGCGCACCAGTCGTCGATCTTCTGGGTCAGCGTCGCCTCGACGTAGAGCCGCCCGGAGACGCCCACGGAGGCCACGAACACCTGCGCCTTGTGCTCGACCCCGTCGAGCATGATCGGGATCGTCATGCCGGCGTAATCGACGAACAGCCGCTCGCCGGGACGTAAGCGGTATCGGGCCCCCATACTTCCAACGAATCTGATTTCGCGGCTGACTCTGGGTTCTGGCAAGGAGCCTGGGAGGACGCATCGCGATGACGGGTTTGGATTTTCCGTGCCTATCCGGTTGTCACATACACCCACCAGATATAGGGTGAGTGAGCAGCA
>JAPPNV010000178.1 GCA_028818565.1 Rhodospirillales bacterium
GCTGGCGCACGCTCCGCCCCGACATCTTCGGGCCGGTCGAGGCCTTCGTGACCCAAAGCTATCCGGAAGGCCTGAGCGGCATCGCCGAGCTGCCCAACCTCGCCGGGCAGCTCTTCGAGCGCGGCTACGGCGAGGACGAGGTGACCGGAATCATGGGCGCGAACTGGCTCCGCACGTTCACCCGCTTCGTCGGCTGAGCCGCGCGCCCGCCGCCTCTAGAGCGTATCCGCTTTACACGGAAACGCTCTCGCTCTTTGTCGCTCACGGCAGCCGGACGTCCTGCGATTCCGCGCGCCTGCGCGGACGCGCCGCATTCGCGGCGGGCCGCAGTCGCGGCCTATCGCGCTTCCGTCAAAGACGGACGCGCTCTAATACGTCATGGCCGGGCTTGTCCCGGCCATCCACGTCTCGCCGCCGCACCTGGTTGACATGGATGCCCGGATCAAGTCCGGGCATGACGAGTGTTAAAGAGGCTCGGTCAGAGAAACTGTGTGCCGGGTCGTGCGTCAGCCGCTCGCGGCGCCGGCCTGGGCCGGGCGTGCGGGCTGCTTGAAGCGGGGCATGACCTCCTCGGCGAAGAGCCGCATGTTGCGCAGCACCTTCTCCTGGCTCAGGCCGCCGAAGCCCATGAAGTTCATGAGCTGGCCGACGCCGCCCTCGTCCCGCATCCAGCGGACCTTCTCGGCCACCGCATCGGGCGTGCCGAACATGCCGAGGTTGTCGTAGACCTCCTCGAACGGCACCACGTCGAGCCATTCGAGGATGTCGTTGTAGTTCGCGTATTGCCGGGCGACCTTGCTGCGGTCGCGCTCGCCCCAGATCTTGGCCGCGGTGCGGATGTACCACATGACGTGGTTCTCCATGTCGGCCTTCACTGCCGCATCGCTCTCGCCCACGTAGACGAACTCGTTGTGGGTCATGCGCAGGTCGGTGCGGCCGGATTGCGCGCAGAGCCGGTGCCAGACGTCGAAGTAGTTGGTCTTGAGGGTCTCGTAAGGGCAGAGGTAGGGGCCGATCAGGCCGTTGATGCCGCGATCGATGACCTTCTGCACGGTGTAGTCGCTGAGCGCCGCCTGCCAGAGCGGCGGATGCGGCCTGGTCAAGGGCTTGGGCAGCACCTCGATCTCGGGGAAGCGCCAGAACCGGCCGTCGTAGGAGAACCGTTCCTCGGTCCAGGCGCGCCGGATGATGTCGAGCGCCTCGCTGAAGCGCTGTTCGGCCTCGTCCATGGGTATGTCGAAGCCCTTGAACTCGGCCGGCTGGTTGCCGCGCCCGATCCCGACATCGACCCGGCCGCCGGAGATGTGATCGAGCGTGGCCCAGTCTTCCGCCACCCGCACCGGGTGCTGGAACGGCAGGACCACGACCGCAGTGCTGATGCGGATGCGGGAGGTGCGCTCGATCGCCTGCGCCGCCAGCACCGGCACCGCCGCGCGGCCGTACTGGCTGAAATGGTGCTCGGTGAACCAGACCGCGTCGTAGCCCAGCTCCTCGGCGACCTCGATCTGCTCGATGAGCGTGTCGAAGGGCTCGGGGTCGCCGTCGCGGACCGCCGGCACGAGAATCAGCGAGAATTCCATGAGCGCCTCCCTGATCGGGTGTTGTCGTGCGCCGGCCTACGCCGCGCCGGCGATGCGCGTGATCTCACAGAGATACGAGCGGTGCGCCACCGAGCCGGAGATCGGGTCGGTGTGCCGGTTGCCGATGACGGCGTTCACATTGGCGCCGTCTTCGCTCGTCGCGTCGTAGCCCGGCAGGTCGAGCGCGTCGCACGCCTGCCACCAGCCGTGGGTGGCGCTGACCACGCGGGGATCGAGGGTCGGGCGGAGCACGGCGCGGGCACGGACCGCGCCTTCCGGCGTGGCGAGGCGCACCCAGTCGCCGCTCTCGATGCTGCGTGCGGCGGCGGCCTCGGGGTGCATCTCCACCGTCGGGTCCGGCTCGCGCCGGCGCAGCGAGGGCATGCCCCGGTGCTGGCTGTGGCAGTAGTGGAGCGACTTCGCGGACGTGAGCACCAGCGGAAAGTCGGCGGCGAGGTCGGCGCGGCTCACCGGGCCGATTGCGGGCTCGACATAGTCCGGCAGCGGCGCCTGGCCCGCATCGAGAAGCCGTTCGGAGAAGATCTCCACCTTGCGCGACGGCGTCGCGAAGCCCGGCGCCGGCTCCCCGTTGCCGCCGGCGTACTTGCGGTAGCGGGTCTCGCGATCCACGCGGACGCCGGCGGGCGCCTGGCGCAGGTCTTCGAGGTCCAGGCCCGAGGGCGCGAGCATCTCCCGATACGAGGCATCGACATCACCGCCCCAGAACTGATTGGCGAGGCCGAGGCGCCTGGCGAGCTCGAAGGCGATCCAGACATCGCTCCTGGACTCGCCCAGCGATGCCACCGCCGGCGGGCGCAGCTGGGCGAAGGCGCTCGCGTCGGCGCCGACCTTGAAGTCCGTACACAGCCCCTCGCGCTCGAACGGCGTGTTGACCGGCAGCACGATGTCGGCGAGCGAGGCGGAGGGCGTCATGAACATGTCCACGTGCACCGCGAAGTCGAGCGCCTGCAGCGCCGCCGCGCCGCGGCCCGTATCCGCGTGGCTCACCAGGATGTTGGTGCCGAAGCTCACCATGCCCTTGATGGGATAGGGCTCGCCGTCGAGGATCGCGCGGTAGAGGTCGTCGCTGGTGATCCAGCCCTGCTGCTCGGGCCCGAGCGGGCG
>JAPPNV010000138.1 GCA_028818565.1 Rhodospirillales bacterium
TAGCTCGGGCCGTTCTCGCCGTAGTAGCGAATCGACATGGTGCGGGCGACCTCCACCCAGCGGCCGCCCACGTTGGGCCGCTCCACGATCGCTGCCTCGCACTGGGCGAGAAAGCGTCGCTGCACGCCGGGATCGGAAGCGCGGTCGGCCGCCGAAGATTCGTCGATGGTCACCGCGCAGCGCGGCCTTGCTTCGAGATAGCGCGCCCAGGCGGAGCGCGCCCGCGGCACGACCCAGAGCGCAGTGCCATCCCACTGATACCAGCAGGGCACGACATAGGGCCAATCGTTGTCATCGAGACAGGCGACGCGAGCGAGGAACGGCTCATTCAGAAAGCCATCGACCTCCTCCGCACTCATCCTGCCGATCTTGCCGCGCCAACTCTCGTCGGTCTCCTGTGCGCTCATCGTCTACCCCTCGTCCGCCGAATGCGGCGCTCCGTCACTTGATCTCGTCTTCCGCGTCGGCACCGAGATGGAACAGGCAGTCGCCCCGCTCGGCCCGCCCCGGTATGCGCTTGCAGACAACCAGGCCCGTTGCATCGAAGTGAACCTCGGTCGGCGCCCGCCACGGTGTCTCCGGTGTGTGGATCAGGCCCGCAAGCTGCCCCTTTTCCACCTCGTCGCCCAACTCGACCACAGGCTCGAACAGCCCGTCCTCGCTGGCGTAAGTAAAGTATTCCCACGATTCTGCGGTGAGCAGACGCGGCTCCACCGCCGGCTCCTCGTCGTCCTCCACCGGGCCGTGCCAGACGCCGACGTGGCGGAGCACACGCCTGGTCCCCGCCTCGCAGATGCGCAGACACTCGGGCGTAACCGTGCCGCCGCCGCCCATCTCGGTTGCGAGCACGACCACGCCGCGGCTGATAGCCGCCCGCATGTTGGTGCCGGTCATGCCCTGAACTGCCGGGAAGAGGAAGCCGTAGGGCGCGCCGAACACCCGGCCGAGCTCGTCGATCTTCTCCTGTATGTCCGGCGGGTTGGCGGCATCGCGGAGGATCGTGGTGGGCAGGTACATGAGCGAGCTGCCGCCGGAGTGTAGATCGAGCATGTAGTCCGCGCGCGGCGTGAGCTCGCTGTCGATGTAGTGGGCGAGCATCTCGGTGAGGCGTCCGTCGTGCTTGCCGGGGAACACGCGGTTGAGGTTCAGCTCGTCGACGGGCGAAGTCCTGAGTCCCGCTTTCGCCGCCGGGTAGTTGGCCATGGGCAGGATGATGATGCGGCCCGTGACGTCGGCAGGCTCCAGTGTGTGGATGAGACGGGTGAGCGTCACCTGACCCTCGTACTCGTCGCCGTGCACGCCGGAGGTGAGCAGCACCGTCGGCCCCTCTCCGTTCTTGACGCAGACGAGCGGCACCGGCAGCCAGCCGTAAGCCGAGCGGTGGACCGAGTGGGGCAGGCGGAGATAATCGCACTGCTTGCCGTCGCGGTCGAAATCGATTTGCGTGCTGAGCCGCGTGTCCGTCTCTGCCATGCTCTCGCTCCCCGAGGGCTGTCTGGTCGCGCCAGTCTGCCCGCCTCCGGGTGGCGGCGGCAATGGCAGTTGGTGCCGCTGCGGTTTGACGCAGAGAGCCGCCGACGCCAGTCTCCGGCATGAAGCCACACGGGAGGGACGGCATGGCACTCTACGAAATGAGGACCTACACGGTACAAGTCGGCAAGCTCGCCGAGGTGGTCGCACTCTACAAGGACGAAGGCTGGCCAGTGCTGGAGAAAGAGGGCTTCGGCGCCAACCTGGTCGGCTATTTCGTTGCCGACACCGGCACCATCAACCGGCTGGTGCATATCTGGAAGTTCGATGACGACGCCGCTCGCCGCGCTCACTGGGCGCGGCTCTTCCAATGTGAAGCGTTCATGCGCTTCGCCGGAAAGGCCCGCCCGTCGGTCCTGACCCAGGAGGTGGTGCTGCTGAACGAAGCCCCCTTTGGCCCACACCCATAGCGCCCGAGCGGGCCGGTCCGCGGCAGGGGCCGCCTACTTCTTCAGCTTGGCGAGGATGGTCTCGACGCGCTCAAGCGCGGCGCGGGCGTTTGCCGCCTCCTCACGGACGGTTCTGAGCGTCGCCTCGTCCTCGCTCTCGTCGCCCCTGACCGGCCTCACCTCGAGGCGCGCGTCGTGCAGGTTGTTGATCACGACCGCGATCACGAGGTTGATCATGATCACCGCCGCCAGCATTACGAAGCTGACGAAGAAGAGCCACGCCATCGGGTGGAGCTCCATCGCGACGTACATGATGTCGGTCCAGTCCTCGAGCGTCATCACCCGGAAGAGCGAGAGCAGCGCGATGCCGAGGTTGCGCCAATGCGTTGGATCGTGGTCGCGGAAAAGGTGCACGCCCGCGATCGCGTAGACGTAGAAAACCGCAGACAGCAGCAGCATCACGTGTCCGAGCCCCGGTAGCGAGCGGATCAGAGTCGAGACGATGACGCGGAGCTGCGGCACCACCGTCGCCACCCGCAGCACACGGAGCAACCGGGCGAGCCTCGCGATGAGGGCGAACTCGCCAGCGTCGGGCAGGAAGGCGAGAACCAGGATGACGAAGTCGAAGAGGTTCCAGCCGTCCTTGAAGTAGCGCTCGAACCGGGGCGCGACGGCGGTAAGCTTGATCGCTGCCTCGACCACGAAAACGGCGAGCGCCACGTGAAAGGCCCACTCTATGGCGTGGCC
>JAPPNV010000430.1 GCA_028818565.1 Rhodospirillales bacterium
CTCTACCGCGAGGACCCGCGCGCCTTCGCCTGCGACGGCATGGCGCTCGCGCTGGCGCAGGAGGCGGTGCGCGCGCGTGCCGACCAGGCGGTGCCGCTGGAGCACCGGAGGTTCTTCTACATGCCCTACGAGCACAGCGAATCGCGCCGAATCCACGAAATCGCCGTCACCCTCTTCGAATCGCTCGAGGATCCCGAGAGCCTGAAATACGAGCTGCAGCACAAGGCGATCATCGACCGTTTCGGGCGTTATCCGCACCGCAACAAGGCGCTTTCGCGCCCCTCCACGGCGGAAGAAATCGCCTTCCTCAAGACCCCAAACTCCTCGTTCTAGCGCGCGCGAGCGCGCGGTTGACGCTCACCCCGGCGGGGGGCATGTTGCGCGCACTTTTCGGCGCGACGGCGCGGCACAGGACAAGAGCCCATGCCTTCCACGATGGCTGAAGGGCGCGCACCGCGCGTCGAACACGCGGACATGGCGAACGCCATCCGTGCCCTTTCGATGGATGCGGTGGAGCAGGCCCGCTCCGGTCATCCCGGCATGCCTTTGGGCCTTGCCGACGTCGCGACCGTGCTCTTCGGCCGCTTCCTCAAGTTCGATCCCGCGCGCCCCGACTGGCCCGACCGGGACCGCTTCGTGCTGTCGAACGGTCACGGCTCGATGCTGCTCTATTCGCTGCTCTATCTCACCGGATATCCGGACATCGACATCGACGAAATCCGCAACTTCCGCCAGCTCGGCAGCCGCACCGCGGGGCATCCGGAGTACGGCCTCGCCGCCGGGATCGAGACCACGACCGGCCCGCTCGGCCAGGGCCTCGCCAATGCGGTCGGCATGGCCCTGGCGGAGCGCAGCATGGCCGCCCGCTTCGGCGCGGACCTGGTGGACCATCACACCTATGTCGTCTGCGGCGACGGCTGCCTGATGGAAGGCATCAGCCAGGAGGCGATCTCGCTCGCCGGTCACCTGAAGCTGGATCGCCTGATCGTGCTCTACGATTCGAACGACATCTCCATCGACGGCCCAACCAGCCTCTCCTGCTCGGACGACGCGCAGACGCGCTTCGGGTCGGCCGGCTGGCACACGCAGCGCGTCGATGGCCACGATCCCGACGCGGTGGCGGCGGCCATCGCTGCGGCCAAGGCCGAGCCCCGGCCTTCCATGATCGAGTGCCGCACGGTGATCGGCTACGGTGCGCCGACCAAGGCCGGCACCGCCGCGAGCCACGGCGCGCCGCTCGGGCCCGACGAGATCGCGGGCACCCGCGAGGGCCTGGGCTGGTCGCACGCACCCTTCACGGTGCCCGACGCGATCCTCACCGCCTGGCGCGCCCTTGGCGAGCGGGGGAGGGAAGCGCGGGAAGCCTGGGAGGCGCGCCGCGCTACGCTCGACGATGAGCAACGAGCCGAGTTCGACGGTGCCGACGCGGGTGATCTGCCTTCGGCACTTGCGGAGGCTCTCGCGGGCCTGAAGGCCACGCTTGCCGAAGAGCGCCCCACCATCGCCACCAGGGTCGCCAACAAGCGTGCCATTGGCGCCATCGCCGACGCCTTGCCATCCTTCCTCGGCGGCTCGGCCGACCTCACCGGCTCCAACGGCACCAAGAGCGACGAGCTTGCGCCGATCACGCCCGGCGACTACGGCGGCCGCTACCTCTATTACGGGGTGCGCGAGCATGCCATGGGCGCGGTGATGAATGGCATGGCGCTCCACGGCGGGGTCATTCCCTTCGGCGGCACCTTCCTCACCTTCACCGACTATTGCCGGCCGGCGATCCGGCTGTCTGCGCTCATGGAGCTCCGCGTCATCTACGTGATGACCCACGATTCCATCGGACTCGGGGAGGACGGCCCGACCCATCAACCGATCGAGCACTTGGCCAGTCTGCGGGCGATGCCCAACCTGCTTCTCTTCCGGCCTGCCGACGCCATCGAGACGGCGGAATGCTGGGAGCTCGCCCTGGCCAACGCCGAGCGCCCGTCGGTTCTGGCGCTCACGCGGCAGGGGGTGCCCTATCTCCGAGATGGCGAGACTGGCTCCGAGAACGCCTGCGCGCGCGGCGGCTACGTGCTGAGCGAGGCGTCGTCGGGGACGCCCGCGGTCGTGCTGCTCGCGACGGGATCGGAATGCGCGATCGCCGACGAGGCGCGGCAGATGCTGGAAGCGGACGGCGTGCCGACGCGGCTGGTGTCGCTTCCCTGCTGGGAGCTGTTCGACGCGCAGGAGCCCACTTATCGCGAGAGCGTGCTGGGCGGCGCCGATGCGGTCCGGGTGGCGGTCGAAGCCGCGAGCCCTTTGGGTTGGGAGCGCTATGTGGGCGCCTCTGGCACCGTCGTCGGGATGCGGAGCTTCGGCGGCTCGGCGCCTGCCAAGGACCTTTACGCCCACTTCGGCATCACGGCGGAGGCGGTTGTCGCCGCGGCCAAGGCCCGCTTGTAGGACGCCCCAAGCCTGCGGGGGCGAGCCGGCTAGCCGGCGGTTGACCGCCGCGGGCCAAGTAGATAGCAAGACGCGGCATCTCGTACAGCGGAGGGATCATGACGGTTCGTATCGCCATCAACGGATTCGGGCGGATCGGCCGCAACATCCTGCGCGCGATCCACGAGTCCGGCCGCACCGATCTCACCGTCGTCGCCCTCAACGACCTGGGCGACG
>JAPPNV010000049.1 GCA_028818565.1 Rhodospirillales bacterium
TAGAATGGGCGCAGGACCGAGGAGGGAGCCATGGACGTCGTCACGATGAACATCGTCGAATCGACGATGCTCTCCATCTGCCGGGAGATGGGGATCACCATGATGAAGACGTCCTATTCGACGATCTTCAACGAATCCCTCGACTTCAGCTGCGCCATCGCCGACGCCAACGGCGACATGATCGCGGTCGCCGACTACTGCCCGGCGCAAATCGGCGGCATGTCGCTCCTCATCAAGACCTGCATCCGCGAGATGGCGGACGAGCCGGTGCACGAGGGCGACGTCATCCTGCACAACGACCCCTACCGGGGCGGGCTGCACACGCCGGAGCACACCTTCTTCACGCCCATATTCGTCGACGGCAAATTCATGGGCTACGCGGCGGCGATCGGCCACGTCGCCGAGGTCGGCGGCATGGTGCCGGGCGGCTTCGCCAGCGAGGCCACGGAGATCTTCCATGAGGGCCTGCGCGTTCCCCCGGTCAAGATCAAGAAACAGGGCAAGGACGTGGACGAGGTGTGGAAGCTGCTGCTCGCGAACGTCCGCACCCCTCGCTACAACTACGGTGACTACCGGGCCATGATCAGCGCCTGCGAGCTTGGCGCCGAGCGCATGGCCGGGCTGATCCGGAAGTACGGTGTGCCGCTCTTCCAGCGGACGGTCGCCGATCTCATGGACTACTCCGAAGCCCGGATGCGGGCCGAGATCGCGGCGATCCCCGACGGCCAGTACTCCTTCGAGGACTACATGGAGGACGACGGGATCGACGCCCGGCCCTACAAGATCGCCGTCGACATGGTGGTGCAGGGCGACGAGATCGTCGCCGACTTCGGCCGCTCGGACGGGCAGGCCAAGGGCGCGATCAACGCCACCCTCGGCGTCACCTGCTCCGCCACCTACAACGCCATGCTGCACCTGACCGACCCGTCGATCCCGCGCAACGCGGGCTGCTACCGGCCGATCCGCGTGCTGGCGCGACCGGCAACCATGGTCAACGTGGACTACCCGGCGCCCGAGGTCGGCGGCAACACGGAGACCCACGTCCGTATCTGCTTCACGGTGATCGGAGCGATGTCCCGCTGCCTGCCGGAGCGCGCGTTCGCCACCGACGCCGGCACCCACGGCAACTTCCTCTTCGGCGGCCACGACCCCGAGAACGACGAGTTCTACGTCTGCTACGACTTCATGGTCGCCGGCTGGGGCGGGCGCCCCTTCGCCGACGGCAACGACACCTGCAACTGCATCAACGGCAACTGCCGCACGGTCCCGGTCGAGGTCTATGAGAGCCGCTACCCCTGGCTCGTCGAGAACCTCTCGCTCACCGAGGATTCGGGCGGCGCCGGCAAGTACCGGGGCGGGCTCGGCTCGACCAAGACGCTGGAGTGCACGGCCGACGAAATCATCCTCAGCTACATGGGCGACCGTCACAGGAAGGCCCCGTGGGGCCTGCTCGGCGGCGGCTCCGGGGGATCGGCCGCGCTGCTCATCAAGAAGGCGAACGAGAACGACTGGAAGGACGTCTGCGAGGGCCACGGCAAGGTCTCGCCCAGCAAGTTCGGCAACGTCTCCGTCCGCCGCGGCGATCGGGTCCGTCTGCTCTCGGGCGGCGGCGGCGGCTTTGGCCCCGTGACGGAGCGGCCGCAGGAGATGGTGGACGAGGACGTGCGCGAGGGCTTCATCTCACCATCCGCTGCCGCCGAGCGTTACGGCCAAGCCGCAGCCGCGGAATAGGGCTTGATCCGACCTAACCGGGGCCCGTTGACTTCAACAATTCCCACCTCCCCCTGTCCCCCTCCCCCGAAGGCGGAGGGGGGACGTGAACGGCGCCGCCTACTCTCCCTCTCCGCCCCTGGGGGCGGAGAGGGCCGGGGTGAGGTGGGGGTTTCTCGGGCCGCGGAATAGCGGAACTACGACTCGGACTTGGGTTTCCGGCGGGTCGCGGCCTCGACATCGTCGGCGGTCCAGCGGCGGCCGTCGCGGGTGAGGAAGCCGCGGGCGTTGAGGTGCTCGGCCAAAGCCTCGGGATCGCGCGCGCCGCGTGAGCGAGCGAACGCAAGCTCCGCCCGGATGCGGTCCGCAAAATAGTCGCTCTTTCTGCCCGTGCTCATGGCCTAATCCTTCCGCGACCAGGGGCCGCGGGGCCGCCGCCCCCACGGGCCGCGGCGATCCTCCGGCGCATCGCCGCCGTTGGGCCGGCTTCGGGGCGGCTCCTGCCAGGGCGCGTCGCCGTCGGCTTCCGGGTCTGGAGCGGAACCGGCAGGCGGCTCCTCCCAGGGCCCCGCTCCGGGAGCTTCGGCCTCGGGCGGCGGCTGGTACGGCGTCCGTCTCCGGTTGCGAACGAAGCCGCGGTCGAAGAGCGGCACGCCGCGCTTGCGCAGCGGCACCACCAGCAGCGCACCGGCGGCGAAACCGCCGATGTGGGCGTACCACGCGACCCCACCCCCGGCCGGGCCGGCGACCAGCGCGTTGAAGACCTGATAGCCGATCCAGAGCCCGAGCACGCCCCAGGCGGGGAAGCGGACCGGCATGAAGAAGACCAGAATCCAGACACCCCGCTTCGGGTGAAGCATGAAGTAGGCGCCGAGCACGCCGGAAACCGCGCCGCTCGCGCCGATGGTGGGGACCTGCGAGGCGGGCTCGACCGCGGCGT
>JAPPNV010000424.1 GCA_028818565.1 Rhodospirillales bacterium
TCTCGGCGATCACCGGCGAGATGGTCTCCAGCGCCAGCTCGAAGGCGAAGCCGGTGGCGTTCTGGGCCACCGCGCGCCCGAAGGCAATGAGCTGGTCCGAGTTGATGAAGGAGAAGGCGCCGGCGAAGGCGTCGATGCCACCGCAGCCCGACCGGAACGACGGCAGACTTACCGTCGCGATCTGCTCGGAGCGCACCGGCGAGCGGAGATAGAGGTTGCCCAGCGTCCAGTGGCCGGAGGCCTGACCGTGGAAGGCGGTCGGGCCGGTGGTGTTGACGGCCGCGCCCTGCCAGAAGCGGTTCATCTCCGAGAGCACGTCGGCATGGGCCGGTGCGGTCATCGACACCAACCCCGCGAGCGCAATGCCCAGGGCGCTCTTTCTCACATCAGTAATCACGGCCGGTCTCCAGGGCGGTGAGGGCGAAGATGCGCTCGGCCATCTGGTCCTCGGCCATGACGCCGAAGCCGACCGGAACGACCTGTTTGGTCCGCGTGTCGAACAGCACGAGCGCGGGCACGGGCGCGTTGCCGAGTCCGAGCCGGGCGGCGCGACCGTTGTCGGCGACCGCCTCCGGCCAGCCTTCCAGCGCCTCGCCGGTGAGCAAGACAGCGAGCACGTCGAGGCCGTGACGGGACGCGAAGGCGCGCAGCAGCGGCCCGAACACCTTGCAGCCAGCGCAGCCGGCGTGACCCAGGTAGATCAGCCCGTAGCGCTCGCCGAGGCGCGCCAATGCGGCGTCGCGCGACAGCCGCCGTTCGTCCGACCAGACCTGCTTGGCCAGCGCGCCGACCGGGCGGCGGAGCGTGTAGTCGAGCTCCGGAGTCGCCCAGACCGTGCGCCGGAAGGCGTCGGAAAAGGCGGCGGCCCGTTGCAATGTTTCCTGCTGAAGCCGCAGATAGGCGGTCACCTTCGCGGGCGTCGGGTCGAGGATCGCCTCGGCTCGCGCCTCCTCCAGCGCCTTGCGCATCGCCTCGATCCTTTCCGAGGGGGATTGCGCGGGGCTGGAAGAGGGAACCGGCGGGGCCGGCGCGGGCTCGGCCCGTTCCGGCTCTTCGGCTCGGTCGCAGTAGAAGTGCCAGCCGAGCGAGGTGCCCGAGCCCTGAGCCTGTCCCGGACTCGATCCGGGATCCCCGCACCAGGACCGCCATTCGCCACCGGCCGCGGACGCGCCGAGCGCCGCCCAGACCCCGATCGCGGCAAGGGCGCGCTTCAGCACGAGCAGGGCGGCAGGTTTTCCGGCCGCGACCATCTCACTGCCCCCGCCGGTAGAAGTCGCGGATTCGCGTGTGCATCGCGTCGCCGGTGTCACCGGCGTCCGGCAGCGACACCGAGGGCTCCCTTGATCCGTCCATCAGGTCCTGGGTGAACTCGGACAGGTCGAGGCGGGCGAAATCGATGCCCTCGATTTCCGCCACCGTGAAGCCCCGGCAGCTTCCCCAGCCGATCCCGAGCTGGCGCCGGCCCTGCTGCTGCAGGATGCGGCCGAGCTTGGAGCCGAACACGCACCACGCCCGCGAGCGCCGAATGCAGGCGCCGAAGAAGGTGCGCTTCGAGCAGTATTTTCCGAGATAGTGGGTGTTGCCGGCGTTGCGCTCCTCGGCCAGCTCGCGCTCCGAGGCCGAGCAGTTGCCGAGCCCGATCAGGAGACCGGAGTTCTTGCAGCAGTTGGCGAGCCCGAACAGCTTGATGTGGCAGGCGCGGCGCTGGCCCGTGAAGAAGCGCAGATTGTCCCGGTCGAACTCCTCGCCGCCCAACTCCACCGCCATGTTGAGCCGCGTCGTCGCGTTGACGAAGCCCGTGTTCGACCCGGTGCTCACCGTCTCGCAGCCGGCGCCGACGCAGTAGCGCACGGAGCCGCAGGTCCCGCCGTCGCCCGCGTCCTGAAGGTCCGCGCCGCACTCCGTGGTCCTGCCCGACGCCAGGCCGTCCGCGCCGTGCGCCGACGACTGCGGCGAGGCCGCGATTGTCTCCGAGCGCCGTACCATCGGATCGCTCACCGCAACCGGGCGCTGCGGCCGCTGGGTCGTGCCCCGGATCACCGCCCGGCCGGCCGCGCCGCCCGGATCGTCGGGATCGGCGGGATCGGCGAGCCGCGCCCGGCCTTCGTCCTGGAGCCGGCTCGCGCCGATATTGCGTTCGGGCAGGTTCGTGCCGGCGTAGCCCGGCACCTCCGCCGCATTGGACGAATCCCGCGCGATCGTTCGCGCCGCCGCGTTGCCCGCATTGCCGATGGCCCGGGCCGCGGCCTTCGGATCCTCAGCGTGGGCGGCCCCGCCGAAGACGATCCACAGGAGGAACCCGCAGACCGCCGCCATGAGCGTCCAACCGAACAGCCGTGTCTCAAGTGCTCTCCGCGCGAGCGACCGCACTGTCATGGTTCCCTCCCGAGGCGTTCGAGAAATGCCTTCGCGATTTCGCGCCCCGCATCGCCCTCGTCGGCGACCGCCTCAAGCGCAGCGATCAGGCCGATGTTCCCGGCAATGCGGTCATGCGGCGGCGCGGGATCGTCGGCGCAGCCCCGGCTCCGGCAGGGCGGCACGCCTCCCGGCACGACGACCACGGCGGGCACGCGGGTTACGCCGAACAGGCGGAACAGGCGCGGGTCGATGGCGACGCCGGCCTCCGCCCCACCGAGGCGGTCGCCGA
>JAPPNV010000321.1 GCA_028818565.1 Rhodospirillales bacterium
CGACTCTCGGTCCCGATGAGGCCTTCGACGCCGTCATGGGACGCGGCGAGGTGCTGCTCCTCGCGAACGGCTGGCGTCTCGCGCGCCGCCGCATCATGGGGGCGCAGCGCCTGGAGATCGAAGGCCCCGACGACCGACAGCTCACGGCCCTCAAGCGCGCGGGCTGCACGGTCGAGATCGTCTCCTGGAGAGCGCGCGTCTTCGCGCCCGACGCCTCCGTCCTCGCCCGCGTCCTCGAAGACCGCCCCCTCGCGGACTGAACCCGCGCCCCCGCCGGCCCGCATACGTATGGCCGTCCTGCAGACGGCTTTCGCCGGGGGGCGCTCCATTGTCTTCATCATGCAAGGGAGAACAAACCGTGACCTCACAGACACTGCCGGAAAACCCCAACTTCGCCTTCTGCCCGGCCTATGGTCCGGCCGACGCGCCGCAGGAGATACGGCTCGTCATCGACGGGATGGTCGGGAATATCCCCACCGCCCTGGTCGCCCTGACACTCGAGGACGCCGAGAACTTCTGCGATCGGCTGAACGCCCGCCTCGGGATGGACCGGGAAGCCTGGTCCGCCCTGGCCGCGCGAACAATGGGCCCGGCGCAGGACGGCGAGGCCGCCGGTTGAGCCGCCCTCGCCGCAATGCAGCCGGCCCGGTGACGCCGGAGGACGTTCACGCGCCGGCTCTTTTTCTTTCCGTTATCCGGAGGAGGTCCGCCATGTCCCGAACACCATCTCCCGCGGCCAGGATTGCCGCCGCGCTCGCCTCGCGCGCCGAGGAAGTCTGCCGCCGCTATCTGCCCCAAGGCAAGAAGCAGGGCCGCTACTGGGTCGCGGGCGACGTAGACGGCTCGCCCGGACGCTCGCTCTTTGTCCGCCTCCTCCCTCCCGGCGCGCCGGGCAAGTGGAGCGACGCGGCCACCGGGGAGCACGGCGACCTGCTCGACCTCATCCGCCGCCGAATCGCCGCGCCCACGCTGCGCGCAGCCATGGACGAGGCCCGCGCCTTCCTCACCCTGCCTGCCCCACATCTGCCGGGCGGGGGGCCGCCATACGACGCGAGGGAAGCGGCGCAGCGCATCTGGCGGAGTTGCCGCCCGATCGAGGGCGGTCCGGCCGAGGCCTACCTCCGCGCCCGGGGCATCACGCGGTACCGCTTCCCCTCCTTGCGCTTTCACCCTGTGCTCTACCACCGGGAGGCCGACCGCCGGCTGCCCGCCTTGGTCGCCACCGTGACCGACACCGAAGGCGCGCTCCACGGGGTGCACCGCACCTGGATCGATCCCGATGCGTCCGCCAAGGCCGGCGTCCTCCCCTCCCGCAAGGCGCTCGGCCGGGTCTTCGGACGCGCCGTGCGCTTCGGGATCCCCGGCGCCACGCTCCTGGTCGGGGAGGGGATCGAGACGGTTCTCTCGATCGTCACCGCCTCGCCCCGTATCCCCGCCGCGGCCGCCCTCTCCGCGGGGAGCCTCGGCGCCTTCGTCCCGCCCGAGGGGGTCACCCGCCTCGTCATCGCGCGGGACAACGATCCGGAAGGCGAGAGGGCGGCGGAACGCCTGGCCGCGCGCTGCGCACGGGCCGGGGTCGCCGCCCGCGTCATCGTCTCCGAACTCGGAGACTTCAACGACGACCTCGCTGCGCTCGGCGCCGCTGTCCTCGCCGCACGGCTCGCTCCGCTCTTCCACTTCGCGGGAGCGAAGCCCTGGTGAAAGGAGAGAGAGAATGGACACCATCACCTTCAGGCGGGTCACCCCGCACGAGTCCCGCATCTACGACGGGGGCGAGTTTGTCGGCAACGTCTACCGCCGCGACGATATCCTCGCCCCCGGCCTTGTCTTCTACGTCGTGCACCTCGATGAGGATCCCCGAGGTCCCCGGCGCGTCCACGAACGCCGCCGCATCCGCGAGGTCGCCCGGCGCCTCGTCGATTCACACCCGCTGCGGTCGTAACCGAGAATCAGGCGGTCGCGCCTGCACGTGCAGCCGTCCCGTCGGCGGCGGGGTCAGACCCGACCGAGGAGGGAGTGCTTGACGCCGCCCTGCTGCGCAGCCGACCCGCCGTCGGTGGGGGGACCCGGGGGGCAGGCCAGCGCCTCGAAACGGGCTAGCTCACGGCGTCCCTGAGCGCCTTGCCCGCCCTGAAGACCGGCGTATTCGAAGCCGCAATGGCGACGCTCTCACCCGTGCGCGGATTGCGCCCGGTGCGGGCCGGACGGCTCCGCTTGGAGAACCTGCCGAACCCGACGATGGCGACGGCCTCATCGCGCGCAAGCGACTCGCCGATGGCCGACAGCATGGCGTCGAGCGCCCTTCCCGCGGCCGTGTGGCTCAGGCCCGTCTCAGAGGCCAAGTGAGCGACGACTTCAAGCTTCCTCATTCGTTCCCTCCCGGTAAGGGCAGTGGTATGCACGCGCACTATGCATCACCGGGATGTCGCTGAAAAGCGGACGGCGGCCACCCACGGTCCGGGGGGAGGTCCAACATCGGTCGCGCCCCTCCTCTCAAGAGGAAGAGCGAAGCGGGGAGCCGGGCAAAGGCCCGGCAGGGGAGAGGGAGACGGTCTCCCGGTCCCGCCGCCGGGGACAACCCGATAGGAGGCTGGCCATGTACGAGAACGACTACGAAGTCGACGTTCCCACCCCAGATGAACTGCT
>JAPPNV010000287.1 GCA_028818565.1 Rhodospirillales bacterium
GTGCGTGCTGGTGCGCGACATCCGCAAGGACCTGCGCGACAGCCACCGCCCGCCACGCAGGCACTTCCCCATCGTGGCGATCGGCGCCGGCGACGACGGAGGCCCGGTCATCACCATCATGTGGCCAGAGGACGACTGAGCACGCTCTGCCGTCTCCATCCATTGCAGGCAATACCGCCATGTCCGGATCCACCATCCAACGCGCCGACGCGGAGCTGAAGCACACCTGGCGAGCACGGTTCCAGACTCTGCCCCCTGCCGCGCGCCACGCGCTCCGCGCCGCTCTGCTCGACCTTCGCAAGGACGCGCTCTACCGCGCACAGCTTCAGTGGCGGCGCCACAAGGCCCCCATGGCCTGCTACTGGAAGGCGGTCGGTGTCTACGCGGGCCATCTCGCCCGCGCCCTGCGCTGAGACCTTCCGTCCGATAGCGCCGAACCGATCCCCGGCCGCCCCAAGACCCGAGCCTCCCCCCAACCCGACAACCGCGTTCCGGAGCGGCTTCGTCGTTCCGTCCGACGCCGCCGCGCCTTTCGCCGTTCGGAGTCCGGCCAGCCGGCGCCGGACGCCCGCCATTCCCCCTCCAGCCCGGAGACCGTTCATGCTGCACAGGATCACCGGCCGCGCCACGAAGTGCGGCCCCGCCGCGATTTCCGCCATCGCCGGCGTGCCGACCCACGAGGCCGCCGCCGTCATCCGCCGCCTTACCGGCCGACGCGCCGTCAACGGCGTCTACATGGACGAGCTCACCACCGCGCTTGCCGAGCTCGGCTGGACGCCGGACCGCGCGCTCCGCCATCCCCGGCTCCGCGACCGCCGCTACGCTCACGACGAGGAGGTCTGGGAACGCCGCCTCTCGGAGGTTCCCTGCGAACTGCGCGCCGTCACCCTCGGGACCTTCCTCGACCCTGCGCCCGCCGGCGCCTGGGCCATCGCGACGAGCGATCACTTCGTGGCCTACAGCGACGGCTTCGTCGCCGACAACGGCGCCTTCTTCTCGCGCAAGCCGGCCTTCTGGTTCCGCGCCATTCCCGAGCATGACCGCGTTGCGCTCAGGCGCGTCCGCGAGGCCGTCCGGTTCGCGCCGGTCTCTCGCCGTATCGCCCATCCAGAGGAGTGCTGAGCCATGCCGAAGGTCATCGAGACCACGGTCTACACCATCGACGAGCTCTCCGGCGCCGCGAAGGAGAATGCCCGCATCTGGTATCGCCAGACCGGCCTGCACGATGAATGGTACGACTTCGTCTACGAGGACTTCGAGACCATCTGCAAGATTCTCGGCGTCACGCTCGCCACCACCCCGGTGCGCCTCTACGGCGGCGGAACCCGCGACAAGCCGCAGATCTGGTGGACTGGCTTTTGGAATCAAGGCGATGGCGCGAGCTTCTCCGGCCGCTACAGCTACGCCCGGGGCGCTGTCAGGGCCATCCGCGCCCACCCGCCGAAGGACGAAGAGCTGCACCGCATCGCGGACGAACTCCAGGCGGCTCAGAAGAAGAACTTTTTCCAGGTCCACGCCTCGATCCGGCAGCAGGGCAGATATTGCCACGAGTACAGCATGGCGATCGAGGTCGAGCGCGACAGCCCGACCTGGCAGCCGATGACGGACGGCGCGGAAGACGTCGTGATCGAGGCGCTGCGCGACCTGGCGCGTTGGCTCTACCGCCAGCTCCGCTCGGAATACGAGCACCAGACGTCCGACGAAGCCGTCGACGAGATCGTGTCGGTGAATGAGTGGTCGTTTGCGGCGGACGGCACGCGCTTCGGCTGATCCGGCCCACCTGATTTCTCCCCCCATTTCCTGACCCGACCGCGCGGCCGGCTCCGCCGCCGCGCCCGGCGCCGGCACGAGTCCGGCCAGCCGGCCTGAGGCGGTCCGGCGGCGCGGCGCGGGAGTCCCCGTTCCGCGCCCCCGGCCTGCCCGGTCCCTTGCAGCACGGAGCCTGCCATGCTCGACGCCCCCACGGCGCCGGACGCCCTCGCGCGTCCTCTTCCTCCCTCCGTCCCCATCGACCCGCCCACCGAGCCGGTCCGGCCGGTTGCCGGTGACATGCTGTTCGACGCGGCCCAATCCCTGCTGCCGGCCCTGGAGGCAGGCAGGCCGCTCGACGCCACAATCTTGCGGGACGCCATGACGGAGGCATTCGGCGAGTCCGACGCCGAGGGCGGATGGATCTGGAAGGATGCCTATGAATCCGCCGAAGCGGCGTGCGTGCTGTTCCTGCAGCGCTACGGCCGGGGCATGCGCCGCACCTGCGGTGCCGGAACGGACGGGCCGCGGCGGATGCTGGCGATGCTGGAGGCAGTCGCCGCGCTGGAGCCGTCGCACACAAGGCGCTCCGAGGAGCAGGTCCGGCTCCAGCAGTTCTCGACGCCGCTGCCGCTCGCTTACGCGGCATTGCAGGCCGCCGCCATCCGCCCGGGCGACGTCGTGCTGGAGCCCTCGGCCGGCACCGGCATGCTGGCCGTCATGGCGCAATGCGCACTCGGGGAGCGCGTCGCCGACAATCTCCATCTCAACGAATATGCCCAAACCCGTGCGCGGCTTCTGACCAGTCTCTTCCCGCAGGCGGTCGTGACGGCGTTCAACGCAGAGTCCATCGCCGACCGGCTGCGCGACGTCCGGCCGACCGTCGTGCTGATGAAC
>JAPPNV010000025.1 GCA_028818565.1 Rhodospirillales bacterium
GAGGCGATGCCGCTGAAGAGGGCGCCGATGTTGCAGCCGAAGGCGAGTCTCGCGCCGTAGCCGAGCAGCAGGCCGCCGATTACCGCGCTCGCCACCGCGCCGACGGTGAGGCGGTGGCGGGCGGCGAAGCGGCCGGCGAGGGCGGCGCCAAGCAGCGCGCCCAGGATCAGGCCCACGTTCATTACGGACACGGTGTCCTGCTCGACGCCGGCGGCGAGCTTCCGGGCCGGGCCCGGCCATTGCCAGAAGGTCCAATCGGCGATGCCGAAGCCCAAGGCATCGGCCAGCGAGGCGCCCCAGAGCGCGAAGCCCCAGGTGACGCTCCACGGATGGCCTGCGATCAGCAGTGTCGCGATATTGAGGAGGGCCAGGGCAAGCGCGCCCCAGGCGAGCGGCCAGCCGCCATGCAGCAGTCGCTCACGCCAGTCTCCGCCACCGCCCCATACGAGGGGCTCATGGGCGCCGTGGCGCCGCCGCTCCAGATAGAGCGCGCCCAACACGAGGAAACCGATGGCGGCAAGCTGAACGACGAGGCCTGCCGGCCATCCAAGCGAGTTGGGGATCGAAAGCGCGGAGACGCGTGGTTGATCGAGCCACCAGGGCAGGTGCGCCGTGCCGATCACCGAGCCCGCGATGAAGGCGCCAAGCGTGATTGCCATGCGGAGGCTTCCGGTGCCGGCACCGCTGAGCGTGCCGGAGGCGCAGCCGCCGCCGAGCTGCATGCCGATGCCGAACAGGAAGGCACCGAACGCCACCGAGACTCCGATCGGTGCGAGCGCACCGCCGAGCCCCTGGCCGAACGCGCTGCCGCCGGCGAGCAGGGGTGCGAACGCGATGCTTGCCGCGGCGATCATCAGGAGCTGCGCCCGGACGCCAGCGCCGCGGCGGTCCACCAGAAACCGGCGGGTGGACGAGGCGAAGCCGAAGAGCGCGTGGTGGAGGGCCAGGCCCGCCAGCCCGCCCACGACCAGCAGCGCCGCCAGCCTGCCATCCACCGTGACGGCGAGCGCGACGACGCCGGCGGCGATCAGCGCTCCCGCCACAGCCACGACCGCAACCTGCGGTCGTGTTGAGGGCATGGCGGCGGCCGTTGGCATGGCGGTGCTCATGAAATTGACTATTGGGCGCGTGCTCGGCCCGCGCCAATAACATTATCTTGAGGGTGCTATTACCAAACGAATGTCGGGAGCGCAGCGCGCGGCCCGACCCCCGCCGCCCGGCAGGCCTCCTCCAAAGCGCCGGCGCTCGGCGCCTGGCCGGGTCCAAGGTCGAGGGTGTCGGCGAGCAGGCCGCCGGTGATCAGGAGAGAATCGAGGCCCGCGGTGGCAGCGCCGGCGATATCGGTGGCGAGGCCGTCGCCGACCGCGAGCACCCGGGCGGGCGGAAGTCCGAGCGCAGCCAGGGTCAACTCGTAGACCTCGGGGTAGGGTTTGCCGAAATAGTGCACGCGGCCTCCGAGCTCTTCGTAACGGGCGGCGAGCGCACCGGCGCAGGGTTCCTGCACGCCGAGGCGGATCACGATAAGGTCCGGGTTGACGCATATCATGGGCAGATCGCGCTCGGCTGCGGCTTGCAGGATCGGCTCGTGGGCTTCCACCGTGTTGCAACCGTCGTCGAGGCCGATGCCGAGCAGAAATTCCGCCTGAGCGATGTCGGCGGCAGGGGCATAGCCCAGATCGTCGATCACGTCGTCAGACCAGGGCGGCCCCAGCAGGTGGTAGCGGGTGCCGAGCCCGTCAGCAGCGGGGTGGGAGCGGTCGGCGAGGGCCTGCCGCGTGGCGTCACCGGAGGCCACCACGGCGTCGTAAAGTGCCGCATCGACTCCCTTGCCGTTGAGCACGGCTTCGACCTGATGAGCCAGTCGCGGCGCGTTGGAAAGGAACGCCACCCGCTTGCCGGCCTCGCGCAACCTACGCACGCAGGCAATCGCCTCGGGGTAGGCCGGCCCGCCCTGGTGCATTACGCCCCAGACATCGAGGATGTAGCCGTCATAGTCCGCCGCGAGCGCGGCCAGGCCGGCAACGATTGGAATCGTCATCGGGCGCTCTTGTCCCATCCGCCGCGCCGATTTGCAAAGCGCGCCGGCAAGAGGGCGGAGTTTCAGGGATGCACGAAACGCATCGGTGGCTTGCGGCGGGCGCAGTTTTCCTCACTCGGGAACCGCTCTAGAGTGTAATGCGCGCGAAGCCAATAACAGGATTGGGAGGCTGGTCATGAGAATTCGTCACGTGCTGATCGGAGTCGCCGCGGCAGCGGTGGCCGTCTGGTCGCTTACGACGGCAGCGCCCGCTGCCGACCCCATCAAGGTCGGTTATATCGGCTCGTTCGATACCGACACCGGCAAGAGCACGATCCGGGGCACCGAGATCGCCATCGAGGAGATCAACGCCAATGGCGGCGTGCTCGGCGGGCGCATGATCGAGCTGGTCATGGCGGATACGCGCGAGGACGTGCAAGAGGGCATCCGCGCCTACGAGTACCTCAATGAAGTCGAGAACGTGGACTTCATCATCTCGGGCTGCATCGACGACGTGTCGCTGGGCTGGCTCGAGCGCATGGCGGAGTACCGGACGCCGACGCTGGATACCTGGACCTCTTACGTCGGCATCATCGACAAGGTCGTCGAGGA
>JAPPNV010000187.1 GCA_028818565.1 Rhodospirillales bacterium
TGGCTCTGGTCCAGCTTCGAGACCCAGTGCCTGTAGTTGTGCACCGAGAAGCGCTGATACTCGACCACGTTGTAGAGGTACGTGCCCTCTGCGATCCGCGCCTCCGCCTGTTCGTAGCCTTCCTGGGTTACGGGGACGAACTTGATCCGGTCGCCCGGCTGGAACAGCACGATGTCCCCGCCGAAGACATCGAAGCGCTTCTCCGTGTCCCAGATCGGCACCGGGGTGCGGCCAAGAAGCTGATAGCCCCCCGGCGTGTTGACCGGGTAGATCGCGCTCGCCGAGCCCCCCATGCCGACCGTGCCCTGGGGTGTCCAGGTGCGGGGCGGGTTGTACTTGGGCACGGTGATCATCGCCCGGGGGTCGAGTGGCTGGAGGAAAGGCAGGCCCGGCCAGAAGCCGAGGGAGGCCACCCAGTACTCCGAGCTCGAATGGACGCGGACGAGCTGATCGCGGTCGGCGAGGCCGTTGAGCCGCGCCACCATGTCCGGGTCGTACTCCTTGGGCGTGATCTTCTCGTTGTAGTCCTCGATGCAGTCCTTGGTCCAGGGGTCGAGGTACATGGTCTCGAACAGGAAGAGCCGGCTGTCGAGCTCGATATCGTCGGTGGAGCCCAGGCTCGCGATCAGCGCCTTCAGCTCCTTGACCACGTCGTCGTACGAGATTTCGCGCGGCTCGTAGTGGACCAGCATCGAGGCGAAGCAAGGCGCGGTCTCGACGATGCCCCTGGTCGTGTCGGCGACGATGCGCGCTGCCAGCCCCTGGGCGACGAAGTTCAGCTCGAGATTCATCTCGTTGCCGAACTCGATCAGGACGTAGCGGTCGCCGCCGGGGAGGAACTTGGGCTCGTCGTAGATCATGGCGCGGCTCTCTTGGGCGGGCGTTCAGGCGCCCATCAAATCGGACCGATGCTCGTCCACGAAGCCGGTGTGGGTGTTCCCGGCGCGGAAGGCGTCATGGTCAATCACACGGCGCAGAAAGTCGATATTGGTGACGATCCCTTCTATACGGAATTCGCCGAGCGCCGTCAGCATCCTGTCGATGGCGGCGCCGCGGTCGCTGCCGTGGGCGACGAGCTTGGCGATCATGGGATCGTAGAACGGCGTGATCCGGTCGCCTTCCGTCACGCAGGTATCGAGGCGGACGCCGTCTGCTTCCGACGGCGGCGCGAAGCGCTCCAGCAGGCCCGGCGAGGGCAAGAAGTTCTTGTCGGGGTTCTCCGCGTAGATGCGGCATTCGATGGCGTGGCCGTCGGGGCCGTCCGCCGGCGCGGCGAGCTCCGAAAGGTCCTCGCCCTGCGCGAGGCGCAGCTGTAGCCCCACCAGATCGAGTCCCGTGATCATCTCCGTCGCCGGATGCTCGACCTGAATGCGCGTGTTCATTTCGAGGAAGTAGAAATCCCCGTCCGGTGCCAGGATGAACTCGACCGTGCCGGCGCCGCGGTAGCGCTCGCGCTCCACCAGGGCCAGCGCTGCGTCCGCCATGCGAGCCCGGAGGGCTGAGTCCACCGCAGGCGAGGGCGCCTCCTCGACGATCTTCTGGAAGCGCCGCTGCACCGAGCATTCGCGCTCCATCAGGTGGAAGCCGCGCCCGTCGCCGTGGCCGAACACCTGAATCTCGACGTGGCGCGGGCGTTGCACCAGCTTCTCCAGGTAGACCGTGCCGTCGCCGAACGCGCGCTCGGCCATGGTCTGGGTGGCGACGACGACATCCGCGAGCTTGGCCGGATCGTCCACCTGCCGCATGCCGATACCACCGCCTCCGGCCGACGCCTTCACCAGCAACGGGTAGCCCACCGCTTCTGCCGCTTTGTCGACGCTGGAGGGGTCTTCCGCCGTGAGCCGGGCGCTACCGGGGACGATGGGAAGGCCCGCGTCGCGGGCAATGGTGCGGGCGCGCTCCTTGTCGCCCATGGCGGCGATGCTCTCCGCCGTCGGCCCGACCCAGACGAAGCCGGCGTCCTCCACAGCCTGCGCAAAAGCGGGGTTCTCGGCGAGGAAGCCATAGCCAGGATGGATCGCATCGGCACCGCTTTCGCGCGCCGCCGCGATGATCCTGTCGGCGACGAGGTAGCTTTCCCTGGCTGCCGGCGGGCCGATGGGCAGCGCCTCGTCGGCCTCAGCGACATGGCGGGCGTCGGCATCGGCCTCCGAATAGACCGCCACCGTCGCGATGCCGAGCGACCGCGCGCTTCGCATGATCCGGCAGGCGATTTCGCCCCGGTTCGCAATCAGGAGCTTTTGCATGGGCACCGGGCTCGTGGGCGCCGTGCGGCACAGCTTGTGGCCGCGTTCGGCAACCGGGCGAGAGGCTACCCGCCCCCTCTGGGGGCCGCAAGCGCCGCGCGTCACACGCGTGGGTTCAGGTCGCGCGCTCGCGCAGCGTCAGCACGGCGCCCAGCACGACGATGCCGAAAATGATGTCGCGCCAGGCGAAGTGAAGCTCCGAGCCAGAGACCAGCGTGCCCACCGCGGTCAGCAGCAGAGCGCCGCCGAAGATGCCGAGGTAGTGTCCGCGCCCACCGATGGCGAGCGTGCCGCCCACCAGCACGACGGCGATCGCAGGCAGCAGAAAGCGCTGGCCCATGTTGAGGAAGGAGACGGTGGAGAAGCCGGTCATCAGCACGC
>JAPPNV010000203.1 GCA_028818565.1 Rhodospirillales bacterium
CCCGCGGCCCCCGGCCGGGCGCCTCCGCGAGGGCGCCGCAGGAGCGGCGGGCCGCGGTCGCGGCCTGCCGCGCGTCCGTCAAAGACGGATGCGCGCTAGTCGTAAAGCACGATGCAGCGCACCTCGATGCTCCAGCGATCGGGGGCGTCCGGCGGAGTCATCGGGTCCTCGAAGGCGGTGTGGAAGCTGAAGGTGCAAGGCGCATCGGGGCTCGTCGCGTCCGCGCTCGCACCCCTGGAGCGCGCCATGCCCCCCGCCGAATCCCACTGCTTGATCAGCAGCGCCTCGTCGCGGGTGAGCGCGGGGTAGAAGTACCAGCGATGATCGTCGGCGTGCTTGGCGAAGTAGTTCTCGCCGATCCGGTCGGCGTAATGGATCTCGAACACGACCAGATCGTCCGGATGCACGCTGGCCGCATCGCAGAGCGCGAGCGGATTGGTCGCGACCGGCTCCTCGGCGATGTTCCGCCAGAGATTGATGAGCGCGAACCTCCCTGAGTCGAGGGCGCGCGCGACATCCGCCTTGTCGAGGAGTGTTTCGCCATCGGCCAGCAGGGTGCGGTACGTGTCGTTGACGGTCGGCGAATTGGCCAGGTCGCGCAGGCGCTGCGGCCCGCTGGTCAGCGTGTAATCGCCATGCACCACGTGCGCGGGACGCTGCACCTGCTGCCCGCCCGCGATGCGCCGCCCGCTCAGCTTGCCGGTGGCCGAGCGCACATTGTGGTCGAAGGCCCTGACGATGCGCGCGCCAGTGTGCTCCCGGACGATGTCGGCGCAGCGCGGGTAGTAGCGGCCCACGACCTGCTCGTGATCCAGAAAGTCGATGTCGGAATCCGCCAGCGGCCGCTCCAGCATTTCGAAGCCGTTGGCCTCGAGCGTGCGCCGCTCGGGCCCCGCCAGGCGCCTGGCATCGTGAATTTGCACCTGCCGCTTGTCCCGCTCGGTGCCCTCCCACGGGGTGTCGTTGCCGTCGCTGTTCCTCCGAACGAGCACCTTGCCGTTGCGGTAGAGCGAGGTCTCCACCGATGCCGCAAGGTAGGTCACCGCCCCGGTGCGCGCCGTGTCGGACTGCGCTTGTGTCGCCACGTTCATGGGTAATCCTTATGCCAGCCAGCGCGCGAGATTAGCACGCACGAAGTCGTCGTCGATGAGGTGCGGGTAAGCCGCCGAGACCCGGTCGATCTCGGCCGCCTGTCCGGGGCTCAATCCCTCCTCCGGGTCCAGGCACCAGATGCCGCGCATCAGCCCCTGGCGCCGCAGCACCTCGTGGCAGCCGGCGATGCAGCCCCGAAAGTCGTTGGCGACGTCGAAGAGCGCGGCGTTGCAGTCGGTGATCTGGGAGTCGAGCGCGAGGAAGTCGGGGTCGATGGCGCCGGCCTCCGCTGCCGCATGAGCGTTCTCGAGCAGCTCCACGGCGCGCTTGACCCAGACGCTCCAGTGGCCGAGCAGCCCGCCCTTGATGCGCACCGTAACGGCCTCGCTATCGCGCATGAGGCGCCAGGGCGTGACCAGATCGAGCAGGATGTGGTCGTCGTTGCCGGTGTAGAGGGTCACGCGATCCTCGGCGCCCGCGTCGACGACACCCCGCACCACGTCCAGCGTGCGGTAGCGGTTGAAGGGCGCGATCTTGATCGCCACCACGTTCTCCAGCGCGGCGAGGCGGCGCCAGAAGGTAGGTCCCAGCACGACCCCGCCCACCGCCGGCTGCAGGTAGAAGCCGACGAGCGGGATTCGCTCGGCCAAGCGCGCGCAATGCTCCAGCCGCTCGTCCTCGCTCGCGCCGGCGAAGGCGGCGAGGCTCACCATCCCGGCGTGATAGCCGAGACCCAGGGCGATGTCCGCCTCGGCCAGCGCCTGCTCGGTCCGCCCGACCAGGCCCGCGATCCGTACCAGCGGCCGGTCGGTCCAGGCGTCCGCGGTTTCGGCAGCCAGCTTCAGCACCGGCTCGTAGAGACCCGCCTCCCTGATCGCGAACTGCGTGGTGTGGACGCCGACCGCAAGCCCGCCGGCGCCGGCATCGATGTAGTAGCGGGAGAGCGCCCGTTGCCGCTCCTCATCCAGCCGGCGCTCGGCATCGAGCGCGAGCGGGTGCGCCGGGATCACGACGCCCTCGGCGAGCGTCGCCCGCACCGGCGCCGGCACGTCGCCCCAGGCGAGGCTCACGATGCCGCCGGCGCGGAAAACGCGCCGTCCCTCACCTCGTACTGCGTGGGCTTGGCGAGGCTCGGCATGTCGCGCGCCACCCAGTCCGCCGCCCAGTCGATCATCCGGCCTAACGGCACGCGCGGATAGCCGAAGAGCGCGAAGGCGCGCTCGGCGTTGGTGAGCCAGCCGCACGCCGCCTCCTCGCCCGTGAACACCGGCTCCCGGCCCAGCCGCTCGCCGAAGGCTGCCGCCAGCGCACGGATGCTCACGGTCTCGGGTCCGCTCACGTTGATCGGCGCGGCCGGCACCGTGCAGTGCTCGAAGCAGCGGAGCGCCATGGCGTTGGCGTCCCCCTGCCAGATGACGTTGACGTGGCCGGTGGCAAGGTCGATGGGCTCCCCGTCCCGCACCTTGCGGGCCACGTCGTGCAGCACGCCGTAGCGCATGTCGATCGCGTAGTTGAGCCGCACCAGGCAGCCCGGCGTGCCGTGGCGGCGCGAGAAATACTGGATCAGCCGCTCGCGGCCGACGCAGGAGTTGGCGTACTCGCCGGGCGGCGGCGTCGGCGGCGTCTCCTCGGTCGCCCCCTGGAGGCGGACATCGACGAAGGGATAGACGCAGCCAGTGGAGAACGCGACGATCCGGGATTGATGGAAGGTCTCGGCGACGATGGCGGGCACGTGGGCGTTCATCGCCCAGGTCAGGTCGTCGTCGCCCACCGCGCCGAACTTGCGGCCGGCCATGAACACCACGTTGGGGAGGCGCGGCAGCGCGGCCACCGCGTCGCGGTCGAGCAAATCGCACTGGACTGCTTCCACCCCCCAGGCGGCGAGTTTCTGGCGCACGCGCGGGTCGGTGAAGCGGGCGACGCCGACGACGCGCTTCTCCGGCGCAGCGCGTTTGGCAAGGGCTGCAAGAGTCGGCCCCATCTTGCCGCCGACGCCGAGCACGATGATGTCGCCGTCCACGCGGGCGAGCGAGGCGCGGAGCGCGTCGTCTGGCGTCGTCATCAGGTCTTCGAGCGCGGCCTCGTCGGCGATGCGCTCGGGCCACGTCATCGCGTCGGCGGTGCTCATCCGGTCAGTTCGGGGCGGCGGTCCGCGCGGTAGGTGGCGATCGCACGCCAGCGATCGAGATCCTCCTGCGCGATGTCGATCCGCGCCACGGCCAGCCCCTCGCCCTCGGTGAGCGCAGCGAGGATCTTGCCCGAGGGTCCGGCGATGCAGGAATGGCCCAGGCTGGTAAACGAAAGGCCGGGCGCCAGCTGCTCCTCGCCGACGCGGTTGGCCATGGCGACGAAGGTGCCGTTCTCCAGCGCCCGCGTCGCGGCGAGTCCTTGCGTCACCGGCCCGCTCCAGCCCCACGTCTCCTGCTGGTAGTCGTCGGCGATCCAGTTGGTGCTGTTGACGATGAGATCGGCGCCGAGATCGCCCAGGCGCCGCACGTAGTCGGCGAAGATGAAGTCGTAGCAGACCGTCATCCCGACCCTGCCGAGCCGTGTCTCGACCACGCACGCGCTGTCGCCGGCGCGGCAGCTCTCGCGCTCGCTCGCGAAGAGGTGCGCCTTGTCGTAGACCGCGAGGCATTCCCCGTCGGGGCCGAACAGGAGCTGCGAATCGTAGATGCCGCCGTCGCGCTGCGTGTAGGCGCCGACGGCCATGGTGAGCCCATTCTCCCGCGCGATCTCGCCGAGGCGCCGCGCGCTCGGCCCGTCCGGCGGCTCGGCCAGGTCGGCGAGCCGGTCGCCCAGGAAGTAGCCGGTGGTGGCGCATTCGGGGAAGACCACGAGGTCGACGTGCTGGATCGCGGCCTCGCCGGCGAAGCGGGCAATGGTCGCAAGGTTCCCTTCCGTGTCGCCGGTGGCGCAGTCCATCTGCACCACGGCCAGGGTCCAGGCCACGCCGCTCATGTCACGGCTCCAGGGCTCGACACGCGACCCTCCCCGCCCCCCGTATCGTCATGCCCGGACCTGCCCGGATCTGATCCGGGTATCCGGGCATCCATATCAACCTGGCGTGGCGGCGCGACGTGGATGGCCGGGACAAGCCCGGCCATGACGAGAAGGGAACGCGGCACCGGGTCATGGGGCCTCTCGATCGGGACGCTAATTCCTGAGCGGCTTGCCCGTCTCCAGCATGTGCTCCATGCGGGCGATGGTGCCGGGCGTGCGGATCAGCGCGAGCAACGCCTCGCACTCCAGCTCGGAAAGGCGGTCCTCGGGAACCTCCCGCACCGCGTCGGTCTCGCCGCCCGTGAGCACGTTGCCGAGGTGCTCCACCACCACCAGGTCGTGGGCCGTCGCCTTGCGGGTCTTGGCGAGCCCCCTCACCGCCATCTTGAGCGCGACCCGCCCGGTCTTGCCCGGCAGCTTGACCGTGGCAGGCTCAGGCGGCGCGTAGTCCTCCGCCAGTGCCAGCGCCCTGGCCTTGGCATCGGCCAGCAGCCGGTCGCGGTTGGCGGTGATGCCGTCGCCTTCGCGCAGGAACCCGAGCTCGCGCGCCTGCTTCGCCGAGCGCGAGACCTTGGCGAGGCCGATGGTCTCGAACACCTTGGAGATCGCCGGCATCGCGCCACCGAAACCGGTCCGGCCGGTGGTGAGCCCCCGCAACATCATCTCCTTGCAGCCGCCCCACCCGGGCACGAGGCCGACGCCGACCTCGACCAGGCCCATGTAGCTCTCGGCATGGGCCTGCACCGCGTCGCAGTGCAGCAGCACCTCGCAGCCGCCGCCGAGCGCCATGCCCGACGGCGCGCCCACCACCGGGAAGGGCGCGAACTTGAGGCCCCTGAAGGCGGCCTGTCCCTGCTTCACCGTCTCCTCGATCATCGGCCAGGCGCCGACGTTCACGACGAAGAGCGCAAGGCCAAGGTTCATGCCGACGGAGAAATTGCTGCCCTCGTTGTGGATGACCAGCCCCTTCATTCCACCGCCCACGATCTCCACCGACTGCGCGACCAGCGCCATGATCTCGGTGTCGAGCGCGTTCATCTTGGCGTGGAATTCGAGGCAGGCGACGCCGTCGCCGATGTCCCAGAGGCTCGCGGAGGCGTTGCGGGCCAGCGGCTTGGAGGAGCGCTTGATGTCGGAGAGGAGCAGCACGCCGTCGGGCCGCGTGAGCGCCGTGTAGCGGCCGCTGCCGGCGAGATGGTCCGCGCGGCCGTCGGCGATCCGATAGAAGCCGTCGGCCTCCGCCGCCGCCTGCAGCAAGGGCGGCACCTCCCTGCCCTCTTCGGCGAGCTTTTGGGCAAACCAGCCGGCGCCGACCTCGTCGATCAGCTCGAACGGCCCGCGCTTCCAGTTGTAGCCAAGGCGCATGGCGCGATCGACCGCCTCGACGTCGTCGGCGATCTCCGGCACCAGGCCTGCGGCGTAGGCGAGCGTGCCCGACATCACCTGCCAGGCGTAGGCGCCGGTCTTGTCGGGGTGCTCGAAGAGCGCGCGGAGCGAGCGCCCCGCCTGCTCGATGCTCTCAAGCCGCGGGCGCCGGGCGGGCCCGTACGCGCCGGTGGCGAGGTCGCGCACCTCCTTCTCTTTCTTCTCCGAGTCGGGCTTCAGCCTGTAGAAGCCGCCCTTGCCCTTGCGGCCGATATAGCCGCTCTCGATCATCTCCTTGATGAATTCGGGCTCGTCGTAGACCGCGTGGAAGGCATCGCTCTCGGGCAGCGAATCCCGCAGGCTGCGGCCGACCAGCGGCATCAGGTCGAGGCCGACCAGATCGATCAGCCCGAACACGCCGGTCTTGGGCACGCCGATGGGACGGCTGAGCACGGCGTCCGCCTCCTCCACCGTCACGCCGCTCTCGACCGCCGCGCGCACAGCGGCGACGAGCCAGTAAGTGCCAATCCGGTTGGCGATGAAGCCCGGCGTGTCGTTGCAGGGCACCACGCCCTTGCCGAGCTTGCGGTCGGCAAAGTCGCAGACCTCCGCCACCGCATCCGCCCGGGTCTCGGGCCCCGCCACCACCTCCAGCAGCCGCATGTAGCGCGGCGGGTTGAAGAAGTGGGTGATGAGGAAGTCCCGCGCAAAATCCTCCGGCAGGCCGTCGAGCAGCACGCTGGAGGGAATGGTCGAGGTGTTCGACGAGACGATCGACCCCGGCTTCCGCACGGAATCGATCTTGCGGTAGATGGCCTGCTTGGCGTCCACCGTCTCGATCACCGCCTCGACGATCCAGTCCGCGTCGCCCAGCAGGTTGAGGTGATCCTCTACATTGCCGGTGGTGATGCGCTTCGCGTCCGACTTCGCCATGAAGGGCGCGGGGTCGGTCTTGAGCATCCGCGCCACCGAACCCTCGGCGAGCGCGTTCCGGTCCTTTGCGCCCTCGGGCACGATGTCGAGCAGCACCACGTCGTGGCCGGCATTGGCGATGTGGGCGGCGATGCCGCCGCCCATCAGACCCGCCCCGATGACGGCGGCCTTCTGGATCGCCATCAGGCGGCCTCGAGCACGGTGGAGATGCCCTGGCCGCCGCCGATGCACTGGGTGGCGAGGGCGTAGCGCTTGTCCTCGCGGCGGAGGATCTGCGCGGCCTTGCCGGTGATCCGCGCGCCGGTGGCGCCGAGCGGATGGCCGATGGCGATGGCGCCGCCGTCGATGTTCATGCGCTCCAGGTCGATGGAGAGCTCGCGCACGCAGGCGAGCGCCTGCACCGCGAAGGCCTCGTTGAGCTCGATCACGTCGACGTCGGACATCTTGAGCCCGGCGCGGGCGAGCGCCTTCTCCGACGAGACCACCGGGCCGTAGCCCATGATCTCCGGCTGGCAGCCGGCGACCGCGATGGCCTTGATGCGGGCGAGCACGCCAAGCCCGTTGCGCGCGGCGTAGTCCTCGGTGCAGACCAGCACGGCGGCGGCGCCATCGGTGAGCGGCGACGAGGTGCCGGCGGTCACCGTGCCTTCGGCATCGAAGGCGGGCTCGAGCCCGGCCAGGACCTCGGCACTGGTGCCGGGGCGGATGCAGCCGTCGCGCTCCACCGTGCCGTGGCCGGTCTCGACCGCGATCACCTCGCCGGCATACTTGCCGTCGTCCCAGGCGGCGGTGGCGCGGGCGTGGCTCGAGACCGCGAGCGACTCCTGCTCCTCGCGGGTGATCTGGTACTTGCGGGCGAGGTTCTCGGCGGTCTCGCCCATGGACATGTAGGCGCCCTCGTTCTTCTCGTAGAGGTCGGGGTTGGGCGCGGGGTTGAAGCCGCCCATGGGCACGCGGCTCATGGATTCGACGCCGGCGCAGATGAAGGCCTCGCCGGCATCCATACGGATCGCACCGGCAGCGATGTGGATCGCCTGCATGGACGATCCGCAGAAGCGGTTGATGGTGGCGCCGGCGACCGAGATGGGCAGGTCCGCGATGAGCGCCACGATGCGGCCCATGTTGAAGCCCTGCTCGCCCTCGGGGAAGGCGCAGCCGATGATCAGGTCCTCGATCTCGGCGGGATCGACGCCGGTCTGGGCGAGCAGGCCCTGCACGACCTCGGCGGCGAGATCGTCGGGGCGCTTCTCCACCAGCGCGCCCTTGTGGGCGAAGTGAAAGGGCGAACGGACATAGCCGGCAATGACGGCGTTATTCATGGGCTGGGGCCTCTTGCTTTGTCAGATGCTATGTGTGGCGGCGCCGGGCCGCGTTCAACCGGAACCGGCGGCGGCCGCGCCCTGCTTGGCGGCCTCTTCGGCCACCAGCTCCTTCTTGGAGAGCTTGCCGATGATCGTCTTCGGCAGCTCGTCGCGGAACTCGATCTGCTTGGGCATCTCGATGGGCGAAAGCTTGTCCTTGAGGAAGTCCGTCAGCGCGTCGGCTGTGAGACTCTCGCCGTCCTTGAGGCGGACGAAGGCCTTGACGGTCTGCTGGCGGCGGGCGTCGTCGACGCCGATCACCGTCACCTCCAGCACGGACGGATGCTTGTAGATCGCCTCCTCCACATGGCGCGGATAGATGTTGTAGCCGCCGGCGATGATGACCTCCTTGAGCCGGTCGATGAGATAGACGTAGCCGTCCTCGTCGATCCGGCCGACGTCGCCGGTGTGGAAGCGCCCGCCGGCGAAGGCGCGCTCGTTCTCCTCGTCGCGCTTCCAGTAGCCCTTCATCACCTGCGGGCCGGAGATGCAGATCTCGCCGATCTCGCCCTGGGGTAACACCTTCTCCGGCTCGTCGATGGAGCAGATGTCGACCACGGTGCCGGGCACCGGCACGCCGAGCGAGCCTTCGCGGCTGCCGCCGGGCGTGGTCGGGTTGCAGGTCGCGATCGGTGCGGTCTCGCTCAGGCCATACCCCTCCACCAGCGTGCAGCCGGAGAGTTCCTGGAACTTCTCCTGCACCTCGCGCGGCAGCGATGCGCCGCCGGAGAGGCAGAGCTTGATGGAGGAGAGGTCGTACTTGCCCGCCGCGACGTCCGGGTGCCCGTTGATCGCGATGTAGATCGTCGGCACCGCCGGGAAGAAGGTCGGCCGCTTCTTGTCGATGACCTTGAGCACGGTGTCGAGCTCGAAACGCGGCAGCAGGATCATCTTGGCGCCGAGCCGGATGCTGAAATTCATCACCACGGCCATGGCGAAGACATGGAAGAGCGGCAGCACGCCGACCATGACCTCTTTGCCCTCATCGGCGCCGGGCATCATCATCGCCGCCTGCGCCACATTGGCGCTGAGGTTGGCGTGGGTCAGCATCGCGCCCTTGGAGGTCCCGGTGGTGCCGCCGGTGTACTGAAGCACCGCGATATCTTCCTTGGCCTCGATCTCCACCGGCGTCGGCCTGCCCGGGTTGTCGAGCAGCGCGCTGAAGCGGACATGGCGGGAATCGCGCGGCACCTTGGCGATCTCGCTGCGCTTGACGATGGGGAAGAGCAGCTTCTTGAGGCCCGGCAGCATCTCCGCCATGGAAACGATCACCAGGTGGGTAAGCCGCGTCTGGTCGAGCGCGATGCGGGCCTTGTCGTAGAGAATGGAGAGATCGAGGGTGACCAGAATGTCGGCCTCCGAATCCTCGATCTGGCTCTTGATCTCCTCGATGGCGTAGAGCGGGTTGACGTTGACCACGGTCCCGCCGGCCTTGAGCACACCGTAATAGACCGCGACGAACGCCGGGCAGTTGGGCAGCAGGATGCCGACCTTGGTGCCCTTGCCGACGCCGAGCTTTTGGAAACCCTGGCCCGCCTTGTTCGCCTGCTCGCCGAGCTCGCGGTAGCTCGTGATCTTGTCCATGAAGTCGATGGCGGGCCGGTCGGCAAAACGGGCGACGGCATCGTCGAGCAGCCGGTGCAGCGCTCCGGTCGGAAGCGGCGCGTTCCAGTCGACGTACTCCGGGTAGGATTTCTCCCAGGGATGGGCACTGCCCTGCGCTTCGCTCTCAGCCATGCGCTCCGCTCCTTTTGCCTGGGATTCACGCCCCGCTCCGCCCTGTCCAGACGCGGGGGACGCGCTCCCGCGCACTATGAAAACCCGCTCTTCCGTCGTCAAGGCGGGAAACCGCTTACCTTGCGCCCACACCCGTCTGCGGACGTTGACATAACCCGGCCGGTCTCCATTCTGGCGGCATGGAGACTGACGGCCGGCAATGCTGACGATCGGCAAGGAGCCCGAGACATGGCTGGTCCACCGTGTGCTCGAGCAGCGCGCGGCCGAACGCCCCGACCATCCGGTGATGCACTGGTCCGGACTGGACTACAGCTACGCCGCCATCAACCGCGAGGCCAACCGCATTGCCGCCGGCCTGGAGGCGCGGGGCATCGAGCCCGGTCACCGCTGCGCCGTGATGATGCAGAACTCACCGGCGCACGTCTTCGTCTGGTTCGCGACCGCAAAGCTCGGCGTCGTCGAGGTGCCGATCAACACCGCCTATCGTGGCGACATCCTCACCCACATCGTGACCAGCGCCCGGGTGACCGCGATGGTGCTGGACGCCGAGTTCGTGCCCGTGGTCGCGCGAATCGCCGACCGCTGCCCCGGCCTCGGCACCTTCATCGTCGCGGGCGATGACCTGGAGGACGCGCGGCGCACGCTGCCCGGCGTGGTGCTCTCACTGGACGAGCTGACCGCCGGGGACGGCGCGGACGTGGAGCGAGGCGTCGAGGCGAGGACCACGGCCTGCATCATGTTCACCTCGGGCACCACGGGGCCGTCGAAGGGTGTCGTCATCAACAACCATTTCGAGCTTTCGTTCGCCGTCATCTTCAACGAGATCGTCGCTCTTCGCGCCGATGACGTGACCTACAACTTCCTTCCCTTCTTCCACATCGCCGGCAAGTTCATCACCCTCGGCACCATGCTGGCGGATTGCCGCATGCTTCTGCGCCCGCGCTTCAGCGCGAGCCAGTTCTGGCCGGACGTGCGCGCGCACGGCACGACCGTGACTGTCGGCGTCGGCGGTATCTGCCACATGCTCTGGGCCGAGCCGCCGCAGCGGGACGATGCGGACAACCCGCTCCGCATGATCTACTCGGTGCCCAATCCGCACGAGATGCAGGAGGAATTCCTCGAACGCTTCGATCTGCAACTAACCGAGGGCTACGGCTCGACCGAAGCCAATATCGTCGTCTACACGCGGCCGGACGAAGCGACGCCGAAGGGCACGGCCGGCCGCGCCGCGCCCTACTACGAGGTGGCGATCTTCGACGAGATGGACCGCCCGGTGACCCCCGGCACCTCGGGCGAGATCGTGGTCCGCGCCAGGCACCCGTACATCCTGATGGAAGGCTACGACGGCCTGCCGGAGGCGACGCTGGCGGCGTTCCGCAACCTCTGGTTCCACAGCGGCGACCGCGGCCACATGGACGAGGCCGGCTTTCTCTTTTTCCACGACCGGATGAAGGACGCGATCCGCCGACGCGGCGAGAACATTTCGTCCTTCGAGGTCGAGCGGATCGTCAACAAGCACCCGGACGTGGCCGAGACCGCCGCCGTTGCCGTCCCCGCCGAGGTGGGCGAGGACGAGGTGAAGATCGTGGTGGTGCGGAACCCCGGCGCCGCGCTGACGGAGGAAGCGCTGCTGCGCCACTGTGCGGCCGAGATGCCCTACTTCATGGTCCCGCGCTTCATCGAGTTCAGGGCCGACCTGCCGCGCACGCCCACGCAAAAGGTGCGCAAGGTGGCGCTGCGCGAAGAGGGCATTACCGCCGCGACCTGGGACCGGGAGGCGGCGGGTTTCAAGGTGACCCGTGACGGGCTCAAGCGGCGTCTCTGAGCGGCGGCCCAGCGCCAGTGCGGCGTTCGCCGCCTACCAGGCGGGCAGGGCCGGCGAAGCGGAGGCGATCGGGCGCGCCATCATCGCCCGCGACCCGCGCGATGCCGGCGCGCACTACGTGTGCGGCCTCGTCGCCGCCGACCGCGGCGCCCTCGACCGGGCGCGCCAGGCCTTCGAGACCGCCGCGGACCTCGCGCCCGACAAGGCGAGCCTGCGCATCACCCTCGGCAATCTGGCGCTCCGGCAGGGGGACGACGAGGCGGCCGAGCAGGCGTATCGTTCGGCGCTCGAGCAGGCGCCAGGATCGGTGGCCGCCCATACCAATCTCGGTGCTGCGTTGAAACGGCAAGGGCGGCTGGAAGAGGCCGTCGGGTGCTATCGCGCGGGGCTCGCGCTCTATCGGGGCTCCGCCTGGTGGGGCGCCGACCCCGCCAGCGGTAACGCCGTGCTCGACCCCGCCCAGGAGGCAACCTTCGAGAACGCGTCGCGGATCAAGCTGGAGCACGACCTCGCGCAGCTCGACTATCTGTTCGAGCAAGGCCGTCTGCCGCCCTCGCTGGCCGAGGCACGCGAGAACCTGCGCCGGGTGCTCTCCGGTTTCGGCGACGAAGACCGTGCGCGCCGGCCGCGTCCGCTCACGGAGACCGAGCGACGGCTGATCGGCCCGGTCTACAACCGGGTGATCTACCGCCCGCCGGAGGAGGACATCGCGCCCGCGCTCAACCCCCGCCTCGATACGGGCGCGATCGAGCGGCGCTACCACGAGACCGCGCCCTCCGTCGTCGTCGTGGATGACCTGCTCAGTGCGCCGGCCCTGGCCGCCCTCCAGCGCTTCTGCCGGGAGTCGACGATCTGGTTCGACTGCAAGGAGCACGGCGGCTACCTCGGGGCCTATCTGCACGAGGGCTTCGACCACCCGGTGCTGATCGCGCTCGCCCGCGAGCTGGGGGAGCGCCTCGGCGGCATCATCGGCCGGCATCGGCTCGCGCAGATGTGGGCGTTCAGTTACGGGCAGGCAGGCGGCGGCACGCGCAAGCACGCGGACAAGGCCGCCATCAACATCAATCTCTGGATCACGCCGGACAGCGCCTGCCCCGACCCCGAGGCGGCCGGCCTCGTGGTGTACGATGTCGCGGCGCCGCCGGACTGGCACTTTTCGGACTACAATCTGGACCCGGCGCCGCTCGACCGCTTCGTCGCGCAAGAAGGGCGGACGCCGGTGCGGGTTCCCTATCGCTGCAACCGGGCGGCGATCTTCGATTCGAGTCTCATTCACGAGAGCGGCGGCGTGCACTTCCTGAGCGGCTACGAGAACCGGCGGATCAACGTGACCTTGCTCTTCGGCGAGCGTGCGGAGAACGGGTGAGCCGATGATCCCGATCACCGACGCGCTGATCGGCGAGATGGTTCAGGCCATCGTTGCGGAGGTCGATCCCGAGCAGGTGATCCTCTTCGGCTCGCGCGCGCGGCGAGGAGGAGGAGAGGTCGGACGTCGACCTGATCGTCGTGGAGGCCGAGCCCTTCGGTCCCGCGCGCAGCCGCCACAAGGAGCTGGTCAGGCTTTACCACGCGATTGCTGGATTTCCCGTCGCCGCCGACGTTCTTGTTTACTCCCACGAGGACGTGGATTACTGGCGCGACTCGCTCAACCACGTGCTCGCGCGGGCGCTCAGGGAAGGCAAGGTGCTGTATGAGAGGCAGCCTATTTTGCCGGCAGTACAGGCTTGAACGGATTTGGCGGACAATCGAGGGAGCAAACGAATGCTTAGCCATTGGCTGACCGAAGCCGGCCTTTCCACGGACGACGCGGCACCGGCACTCGAAGGCGATACGCGCGCGGACGTCTGCATCGTCGGCGGCGGCTTTTGCGGGCTGTGGACGGCGATCCGCCTGAAGCAGCGCGACCCCTCCATCGACGTCGCCATCGTCGAGCAGGGCCTGTGCGGCAGCGGTGCGAGCGGGCGCAACGGCGGCTTCGTGCTGAGCTGGTGGGCGAAGTTCGGCTCGCTCTGCAAGATCTGCCCCTCGGACGAGGCGGTCCGCCTCGCCCGCGCCTCGGCGGACGCCGTCGGCGAGATCGGCCAGTTCTGCGCCGACAACGGGATCGACGCGCACTATCGCGGCGACGGCTGGCTCTGGGCTGCCACCAGCACGCCGCAGGTCGGCTCGTGGGATGCCCTGGTCAACACACTGGAACGCTACCAGCAGCATCCCTTCGAGCTCTGGGAGCCGGAGACGGTCAAGCGCCGCTCGGGCACCGACAAGCACATCGCCGGTGTCTACGAGCCGACCGGCGCCACCGTGCAGCCGGCCATGCTCGCGCATGGGCTCCGGCGCACGGCGCTCTCCATGGGCGTCCGCATCTACGAGCGGACGCCGATGATGAGCCTGCACCGCGGCCGGCCGCCGCGCGTCGTGACGCCGCGGGGCATCGTGACGGCAGACAAAGTGGTCATCGCCATGAACGCCTGGTCCACCGTGTTCCCGGAATTGCGACGGACCGTCGTCGTGATCGCCAGCGACATCGTGGCGACCCGGCCGATGCCCGAACGACTCGCCGACTCGGGCTACAGCGGCGGGATGTGCATCTCCGATTCCCGGACCCTGGTGAACTATTACCGGCCCACCATGGACGGGCGCTTCGTCTTCGGCATGGGCGGCGGGCGGCTCTCCTTCGGCAACCGGGTCGATGATCGCTTCAACGGCGCCTCGCCGCGGTCACGCGAGGTCGAGGAAAACTTCCGCCGGATCTACCCCAACTTCAAGGACGCGCCGATCGCGACGAGCTGGACCGGGCCGGTCGACCGATCCCTCAGCGGGTTGCCTTTCTTCGGCCGCCTCGACGGCCGCGACGACCTGCTCTACGGCCTCGGCTTCTCCGGCAACGGCGTGGGGCCGACCTCCGTGGGCGGTCGCATCCTCGCTTCCCTCGCCCTTGGCACGAAGGACGAGTGGTCGGAGTGCAGCCTGGTGCGCGAAGGCGTGGGGCTCTTCCCCCGCGAGCCGGTGCGCTACGTCGGCGGCCGCATGGTGATCGCGGCCAACCGGCGCAAGGAGCGGTTCGAGGACGAAGGCCGCACGCCAGGTCCATTGACGGCCAAGCTCGCCGGTCTCGCGCCTGCCGGCCTGGTGCCCGTGAAGGGGGTCGATGCGCCGGTAGCGAAGGCCTGAGGTGTGACCACGGAGCCTTCGGCACAGCTTGGGACGCTCACCGCCCACGACGGCTTCCCGCTCCGCACAGTGGTCTGGCCCGCACCGCCCGGCGGCAGGCGGGGAACGGTGGTGCTGCTGCAGGGCAGGGCCGAGTTCATCGAGAAGTACGGCGAGACCGTGGGCGACCTCAGGGCCCGCGGCTTCGCCGTCTACGCGCTGGACTGGCGAGGTCAAGGCCGCTCCGGCCGGGTGCTGAAGAATCCGCGCAAGGGTCATGTCGTCAGCTACAAGGACTACCTGAGAGACTTCGACCTGTTCCTGGAGCGGCTGGTCGTCCCCGAAGCCCCGCGGCCCATCGTGGTGCTGGCCCATTCCATGGGCGGCCACATCGTGCTCCGCCACCGGGCCGAGCACGATGCCCGCACCGGGCCCTATTTTGCCGAAGGGATCGCCCTATCCGCTCCCATGGTGGACATCCTGATGACCCCCGCCGAGCAGGCTCTGGGCGCGGTGCTCACGGTTGCCGCCATGAGCGTCGGCCTCAGGAACCAGTACGTGCCGGTGCGCGGGACCTTCCCGCCGCCCTTCGACGGTAATCCGCTGACCCGCGACCGCGCACGGTACGCGCGCATGGAGACGCTGATGCGCGAGAACCCGGCGCTCGCAATCGGCTGGCCGACAGTGGGCTGGCTTGCCGCCACCCGGCGCTCGGTGGCGATCCTGCGCAGCCGGGGCTATCCCGAACGGATCGCGGCGCCGGTGCTGATGATCAGCGCGGAGGCCGACAGGGTCGTCTCGAACGCAGCCCAGGCGCGGCTTGCCGCGCGGCTGCCCGACTGCCGCCTGGAGACCATTCCCGACTCCCGCCACGAGCCCCTGATGGAGCTGGACGAGGTCAGGGCGCAGGTCTTCGCGCTCTTCGATGCGTTCGTGGACGAGGTGTTGCAGCGCGACCCGACCATACCGGACCGCGGTGAGCTGAACGGCTCCCACCTCCCCCTGTCCCCCTCCCCCGAAGGCGGAGGGGGAACGTAGGCGGCGCCGCCAACTGCCCCCTCTCCGCCCCTGGGGGCGGAGAGGGCCGGGGTGAGGTGGGGGTTCTGGAACGGCACTGCATACCAAACGAGAGACTGTACGGCGATTGGGTGCGATTCCGCCCGGTTGGATAGCGCTCCTGGAAGCGGGGCTCAGTCTCCCAGCCGATAAAAGCGCACCGCGTTGTCGTGGAAGAGCGCGCGCTGCTCGTCCGCCGTGAGGTCGGCGACGATGGTCCTGAACGAGTCGTAGATCGCATCTGCGCCGCCGTGGAGCGCGGCCACCGGGAAATCGCTCGCGAACATGCAGCGCTCCGTGCCGAAGGCGTCGATGGTGTGGCGGATGAAGGGCCGCGTGCTCTCGGTCGTCCAATTGTGGTCGTAGGCGCCGAGGTCGGAGATCTTGACCGCGACGTTGGCGGCCCCGGCGAGCGCGCTCATGCCCGCGCGCCAGGCCGCGATGGCGTCGTCGCCCCGGTCGGCCGGGCTGCCGGTGTGGTTGAGGATGATCTGCGTGTCCGGGAAGGCCCGGGCGAGGTCCAGCGCGTCGCCGAGCTGGCCCGAGTAGATCATCATGTCGAAGGAGAGATTGAATTTCTGGAGCAGGCCGAAGCCCCGCCGCCACGCCGCGTCCTGCATCAGGTCCGAGCGCTCGTGGAAGGTCCAGGCCGGGTTCTCGTGCCAGCTCAGGATCTGGCGGATGCCGCGCATGTTGGGATGCGCACAGTGGGCCTCCAGCACCGCCTCGGCATCCGGCTCCTCGAGCAGGGCGTAGGCGACGATCCCGTGGGGGAAGCCGTGCTCGTCGGCGATGCCCTGCAGCCAGCGGGTCTCGGCCACCGGGTCCTCGTAGAAGCTCGCCTGGATGTGGACCGACTTCACCAGCCCGATGCCGGCCATGTCCGCGAGATAGTCGGCGAGAAGGTAATCGCGGATGAGCGGCGCGGTGCTGCCGAACACCACCTCGCGCGGGCCGTCCGTGAGCCATGCGTACCGGCCGGAGTCGAGCTCCCAGAGATGGTGGTGGGCGTCGATGATCGGCCCGTCGTAGAGGCTGCTCATGGCCTGCTCCGCTCTTCATTCCCGTGTGCGCCGATGGCCGCACACGGGCGCCGCCAAGTCAAGACGAGGGCAGCCTGCGCATGAGGATATGGACGATCTCGTAGCTCAGCACAGGCTCGTCCCGCTGGTTGCGGACGTCGTAGGCCATGCGCACGTAGCCGCGGTCGGGCCTCGAGCGCGAGGGCCGGGCCTCGGCGACGGTCGCGATGGCGTGGATGGTATCGCCCGGCCGTGCCGGCCGGTGGAAGCGGACGTTATCGATGCCCGGCCCGCCGATGCAGGCCTCGTTGATCACGCCGAGCTCGTAGAAGAGCCGGAACCCCAGCGCCATGGTCTGGAAGCCGCTGGCGATCAGGCCGCCGTAGGGGCCGTCGGCCGCGCGCGCGGCATCCACGTGGATCGGCTGCGGGTCGAACCCGCGCGCGAAGGCGACGATCTCCGCCTCGTCGAGGGTCCACTGGCCCGTGACAAAGCGCTCGCCTTCGTTCAATTCGTCGAAATAGCGCGCAGCCGCGCGGCTCGCCGTCACAGCGTCGGGTTGTCGATCTCGAGCCCGTAGAGCATCCGCCCGTAGGTCGTGAAGTTCACGTCCTTGCTCTGGGTGAAGTGCTGGTTGGCGACCAGCATGTCGGTATAGAGGTTGCCGAGCGAGCTTCGGGTGTAGACGCTGGCGGCGCCGGAGAGGTCCCAGATGGCGCGCGCGGCGTCCATGGCGATGTTGCCGGCATAGGTCGCGAAGGCGCGGCAGCGGGCACGCTCCTCCAGGTTCGGCACGCGGCCCTCCTCGACGGCGATGGCGCTGATCTCGTCGGCCGCGACCCTGAGCAGCTGCCTGGCGCCGTCGACCGCGCACTTGGCCTCGGCGAAGCGGATGTGCTGCGAAGCGAAGGCGGAGACCTTCTTCTCCGCCATGATCGAGCCCTTCTTGCGCGCGATCTCGTTGTATTCCGCCGCCATCTCCTGCGCGATGCCGACCGCGCCGCTGGTGATGCCGCAGCCGAAGATCGGATAGCTGGGGAGCAGGTAGAGCGGCGTCTCGCGCCAGTGGCCGCCGGGCGATTCGCCGCCGCGCAGCGCCTCCATCGAGAGCGCCCGGTGCTCGGGCACGAAGAACTCCTTGAGCTGCACGTCGTTGGTGCCGCTGCCGCGCAGGCCCAGCGCGTGCCAGGTGTCGAGGATCTCGATTTCCTCGCGCTTGATGAGGAAGTGCAGGTGGCTGTCGTGCTCGCCCACCCGGCCTTCCTCGTAGGCCGAGACGATGCACCAGTCGCAGGTGTCCACGCCGGTGACGAAGGGCCAGCGGCCGCTCACCCGGTAGCCGCCGTCGGCCCGCACGTAGCGGCCCAGGCTCTGGATCAGGATGCCGGCGACCAGGGCCCTGGGATCGTCGCCCCAGACCTCGTCCTGCCCCTCCCGCGGCCACTGGGCCACCATGAAGGGGTGAACGACGTACTGCACCACCGCCCAGCCGGTCGAGCCGCAGGCCGCGCCGATCTGGGAGACGGCCTCGACGATGTCGCGCAGCGGCCCGCCGGCCCCGCCATAGGCCGGAGGCTGAAGAATGCGGGCGACGTCCGAGGCCCGGACCATCTCCCTGATCTCGGGCAGGACCGTGCGGTTCTCGCGGGTCTCGTCCCGCCGCTCGCGAAGGACGGGCAGAAGGGTATCGAGATCGGCGCGCATGTCTCCCCCTTGGCACTGCACGACGACGGCGAGGATGCATCCTCCGCCGGCCGGCGGCCCCGGCGGGCCGCATCATGGCGATGCCCACCGGCGGGGACAAGGTTGGGTAGGGCCCCGCAGCCCCCTCGCCAGCACACACAACCTGAAGTAGGGGCGGCTTGACCCGTGACCTACTCGGGTTGCGGGCTTACCTTGGACCAAGCCTTGACCAAGCACGAGCCGGCCACTATGTATTGGTAGTCGCAAACGATAGCACCGCCGCGGGAGAACATCATGCCTCGGACAGTTAATGTGGCAGACGCCAAAGCGCGGTTGTCGCACTTGATTGCACGTGCGGAGGCCGGCGACGACGTGATCATCGCGCGCGATGGCGTGCCCGCGGCGCGCATCGTGCCCTTGGAACGACCCATTGGCGAAACCATCGCACTCATGCGACGGGAACGGGCACAACGGCCCCGTGTCTCGGCCGCCGACATTCGCGCCGCCAAGGAGCAGGGCCGGGCCTGATGGCGATCGTCGTGGACGTGTCTATCGCCGCTGCCTGGTGTTTCGCCGATGAACAGGCCGATGCTGCCGAACGAGCATTCGATGAGTTGCCGCGGCTTGGCGGCGTGGTCCCGGGTATCTTCCGATACGAAATTCGCAATGTCTTGGTCGTGAACGAGCGCCGCGGCCGCATCGATCAGGCAGACAGCGCCCGGTTCCTGATGCGGTTGCGAGATCTGCGCTTGATTCAGGATGACACCCATGACGAGGATACGGTCATGGCACTTGCGCGGAAGCATGGGTTGAGTGCCTACGACGCCGCGTACCTGGAGACTGCGCTTCGCCGCGGCGACAGTTTGGCGACTCTGGATCGAGACTTGGCGAATGCTGCCGCAGCCGAGGGCGTTGCCCTGATCCACTGAATCTTGAGGCGCAAATGGCCTAGCGCCGTCTGCGTAACGCGTTACTCTCCCGGCGCGCGGCGGTGGGCCGGGATTGAAACGAGAGGAAGCGCGGCATGGGCAAGACGGCGATCGTGATCGGTGTGGGTGCGGGCGAAGGGCTGGGCGCGGCGGTCTGCCGCATGGCGGGGAGCGAGGGGCTCCACGTCTTCGTCGGCGGCCGCACGGAGGCCAAGGTGGAAGCGGCTGCGGACGCGATCCGCGCAGCCGGCGGGCAGGCCACCGCCGTCGTCGCCGACACCACCGACGAAGCTTCGGTCAGCGCCTTCGTCGATGCGGCGGAGCAGACAGGGCCGATCGATCTCGCCGTGTTCAACGCCGGCAACAACATGCCGGGCAACCCGCTCGAAATGGAGGCCGAGTACTTCGAGACCTGCTGGCGCATCGGCTGCTTCGGCGGCTTCCTGTTCAGCCGCGAGGTGCTGCGCCGCATGGTGCCGCGCGGTACCGGCACGCTGCTGCTCACCGGCGCGAGCGCGTCCATGCGCGGCAAGCCCAACTTCGCCGCCTTCACCTCCGCCAAGGCCGGGCTCCGGGCGCTTGGCCAGAGCCTCGCACGGGAGTTCGGCCCGCAGGGCATTCACGTGGCGCACGTCGTGGTGGACGGCGGCATCGACGGCTACCGGCTCAAGACCCGCGCGCCCGATTTCGCCGCGCGGATGGGCGAGGGCGGCTTGATCGGGCTCGACGGGCTCGCGGAGTCCTATCGCTTCCTCTACCGCCAGCCGCGCAACGCCTGGACGCAGGAGCTCGACCTGCGCACCCACAAGGAGCAGTACTGATACGGCTGCCGGCCGCGACGCTGCGCCGCCGGCGATTGACATGCGGGCCTAAACGCCGCTTTCTGCCGCCATGACCGAGAAGCTGCCGCTCGCCGGCGTCCGCGTCATCGATCTCGCGACCTTCATCGCCGGGCCGTTCACCGCCGCGTTGCTCAGCGAGTTCGGCGCCGAGGTCATCAAGGTCGAGCAGCCGGGGCTCGGCGACCCGCTGCGCAAGTTCGGCTCGCCGAGCAAGCGGGGCGACGGCTACGCCTGGCTCTCGGAGCAGCGCAACAAGAAGTCGGTCACCCTCGACCTGCGCCAGCCCGAAGGCGCGGCGCTCTTCAAGCGGCTGGTCGCGGAAGCTGACATCCTCTGCGAGAACTTCCGGCCGGGCACGATGGAGAAGTGGGGCCTGGGGCCGGACGCGCTGAAGGCCGTCAACCCCGGCCTCGTCATGGTGCGCATCTCGGGCTACGGCCAGAAGGGCCCCTACAAGGACCGCCCCGGCTTCGCCCGCATCGCCCATGCCTTCGGCGGCCTGACCCACCTCACCGGCGTGCCGGGCGGGCCGCCGCTGACGCCGGGCTCCACCTCGCTCGCCGACTACATCTCCGGCCTCTACGGCGCCGTCGGCGCGCTGCTGGCGCTCCGCAGCCGCGAGGAGACGGGTGGGCAGGTGATCGACATCGCGCTCTACGAATCGATCTTCCGCGTGCTCGACGAGATGGCGCCGCTCTACGCCGCCACCGGGTTCGTGCGCCCCCGGCTCGGGCTGATGACCAGCAACGTCTGCCCCCACGGGCACTTCGAGTGCGGCGACGGCGGCTGGGTCGCGATCGCGTGCACCAGCGACAAGATGTGGCGCCGCATGGCTGCCGTGCTCGGCCGCGAGGAGCTGGGCGAGGACGAGCGCTACGCCACCAGCGCCATGCGGGTGGAGCACCGCGACGATGTCGAGGCCATGGTCACGGCCTTCACGCTCTCGCTGCCGCGCGATGGGGTGGTGGAGACCTGCAACGCGGGCGGCGTGCCGACGTCGCCGGTCTATTCCATCGCCGACATCTTCGAGGACCCGCACTACCAGGCGCGGGGCACCCTCAAAGAGGTGGTCGAGCCGGAGACCGGCGAGGAGGTCCACGTGCCGAACGTGCTCCCCGCCATGTCCGAGACCCCGGGGCGGATCGAGAGCCTGGGGCCCAGGCTCGGCGCCCATAACGACGAGGTCTATGGCGGCCTGCTCGGCCTCTCCGCCGAAGAACGCGACGCCTTGCGCGAGAAGGGCGTGATCTGAATGCGGGACCCCTGCCGGCTCTACCTGATCACGCCGCCCGAAATAGAGCTCGAGACCTTTGCGCCTCGGCTTGAGGCCGCGCTCGACGCGGGCGACATCGCCTGCCTTCAGTTGCGGCTGAAGGAGGCGGACGACGACGCGGTCCGCCGCGCGGGCGAGCGGCTGCTACCGATCTGCCAGGCACGCGAGGTGCCGCTGCTCGTCAACGACCGGCCCGATCTGGCCGCCAAGATCGGCGCCGACGGCGCTCACGTGGGTGCCGACGACGCGAGCTACGCGGAAGCGCGCGAAAGGGTGGGTGCGGACGGAATGGTGGGCGTGAGCTGCTACGATTCCCGCCACCGGGCCATGGAGGCGGCGGCCTCGGGCGCGGACTACGTCGCCTTCGGCGCCTTCTTCCCCACCGAGACCAAGACACCGCGCGCCACGGCGGAGACCCACCTGCTCAAGTGGTGGAGCACTCTGATGGTGGTGCCCTGCGTCGCCATCGGCGGAATCACGGCGGAGAACTGCGGGCCCCTGGTGGAAAACGGCGCGGATTTCCTCGCGGTGATCGGCGGGGTCTGGTCGCATCCCGACGGGCCGGAGGCCGGCGTCAAGGCGATCAACCGCGCCATTGCCAGCGCGGGGGCGAGTTGATATAGCCTGCAGCCTTCCTCCGGCAGCAGAACCCATGAAGATCAACGGCAACGCCATCCGCCCGGGCATGGTGATCGAGCATCAGGATCGCCTCTGGGTCGCGGTGAAAATTCAGCACACCCAGCCCGGCAAGGGCGGCGCCTACCTCCAGGTGGAGCTCAAGGACCTGCGCGACGGGACCAAGCTCAACGAGCGCTTCCGGGCGTCCGAGAACGTGGAGCGCGCGCGCCTCGACCAGAAGCGCTACCAGTACCTCTACGAGGACGGCGACCTGCTCCACTTCATGGATCAGGACACCTACGAGCAGACCAGCCTCGCGCGCGACATGATCGGCGAGCGCATGGTCTTCATGCACGAGGGGATGATCGTCACCATCGAATCCTATGAAGGTGACCCGCTCGGGGTGACGCTGCCGGACACGGTGGTGCAGACCGTCACCGAGACCGAGCCGGTGGTGAAGGGGCAGACGGCCGCGGCCTCCTACAAGCCGGCGCTGCTCGACAACGGCGTCAGGACCATGGTGCCGCCGCATGTCTCCAAAGGCGAGCGGGTGGTGATCAGCACCGCCGATTCGACCTATGTCGAGCGCGCCCGCGACTGACACGCCCGCGCATGGGTAGGGCGATGGCCCCTGCCCGCCCCTAGAACAACGACCGAAAGACCCAGATGTCACGCCGCACGCCGCTCGTCACGGTCATGGTGAATGCCGCCTACAAGGCGGCGCGCGACCTGATCCGCGACTTCGGCGAGGTCGAGAACCTGCAGGTCTCGCAGAAGGGGCCGGCGGATTTCGTCTCCGCCGCCGACCACCGGGCGGAGAAGACGCTGGTCGCGGAGCTCGGCCGGGCGCGCCCGCGCTTCGGCTTCCTGCTCGAGGAAGGCGGCGCGATCGCGGGCGAGGACAGCTCCAACCGCTGGGTCGTCGATCCCCTGGACGGAACCACCAACTTCCTGCACGGGCTGCCTCACTTCGCGATCTCCATCGGGCTGGAGCGCGACGGCAAGCCCTACGCCGGCGTGATCTACGATCCGGTGCGGGACGAGCTGTTCTGGGCGGAGAACGGCGCCGGCGCCTTTCTGAACAACCAGCGGCTCAGGGTCTCGGCCCGGCGCGCGCTGCCGACCGCGCTGCTCGCGACGGCGCTCCCCTTCGTCGCGCGCCCGCGCTGCCCCAACCACGGCGCCATCGTCCACCGCCTCGCGGGCGAGACATCGGGAGTGCGCCGGTCGGGCTCAGCCGCGCTCGACCTCGCCTATGTCGCCGCCGGGCGCATCGATGGCTTCTGGGGCTATGCGCTCGCGCCCTGGGATCTCGCCGCCGGGGTCGCGATCGTGCGCGAGGCCGGCGGTATCGTGACCGACGTCACCGGTGGGCCGGACGCCATGGCGAGCGGCGACGTGCTGGTTACCAACGGCCATCTGCACGGGTTATTGAGGGAGGCTTTGGCCCGAAGAGACGACTAGGCGCGGAGCTCAAGTTTGGGATGGGGCGCTTGCCGTGCCTGTAGCGAAAAATGCGGGCTAAAGATCACTCCAGGCTCTCTCGTCCTCGGGCGAGAGCCATTCGCCCATCACCCCGCTCAGACCGCGTAGGTACTCGCCCCCCGAGGCTACCTTGTGGACCACTAGGCAATCGCCCTCAATCTCGAAGGCGATCACGTCGCCTTCGCGCAGGTCTGCCGCGTCTCGGACAGTCTTCGGGATCGTCGTCCGACCGCGTGCCCCGATCTTGGCGAGTTTCATCGGTCCGCTTCCTCGTCACTCAGAGCGTGTGGTGATCAAAGATGGTGTCCTGTTTCTGAAGTTCGCATGGTTCCGGGTTGGCCGTGCAGTCTCCCCGACCCTCCAATTCTTCTCGTCATGCCCGGACTTGATCCGGGCATCTCTCTCTGCCAGATCCGTTGAGTCCCGAGCGAACACGTGGATGGCCGGGTCAAGCCCGGCCATGACGTGGTGGGGACACCACGCATATTCAGTCGAACTTCTCGATCAGGACAATAGCGGATTACGTCTCATCGCGCCCGGCTGGCGGTTGCGGGCGCCTTGGGCGAAAATGCCGGCGCTTGTGAGACGCGGGCCTCGGGCCCACATGGGAGACAGCCGGGTATGGACATCATTCTGAAGAACGCTCTCGTCGCGCACGAGGACCAGCCGGTGCGCGCGGCCGACATCGCCATCGAGGGCGAGCGCATCGCAGCCGTGGAGCCGGGGATCACGGCCGAGGCCGGCGAGACGATCGACTGCGGCGGGCGCCTCGTCTCGGGCCCGCTCATCGACCCTCACGTCCATCTCGACGCCGTGCTCACCGCGAACCTGGAGCCCAACGTCAGCGGCACGCTGCACGAGGGCATCGCCAATTGGGCCAAGCAGAAGAAGATTCGCGACCTGGAATCCGTCAAGGCGCGGGCCAGGCAGGCGATCGACTGGGAGATCGCGCAAGGCGCAGGCTTCATCCGCACCCACGCCGACACTTCGGACGAGGGCCAGCTCTCGATGCGGGCGCTGCTGGAGGTCAAGGACGAGGTGAGCGACCGGGTCGACCTGCAGATCGTGGCCTTCCCCCAGGACGGCATCCACTCCCACCCCGGCGGCCCGGAGCTCTTCGTCCGCGCGCTCGACATGGGGCCGGACGTGATCGGCGGCATCCCCCACAACGAGGCGACGCGGGAGGCGGGCGTCGCCAGCCTCAAGCTGATCTTCGACGAGGCGGAGAAGCGGGGGCTCTTGATCGACGCGCACTGCGACGAGGTCGACGACCCCAACTCGCGCTTCACCGAGGTGATGGCGCACGAGACCTATTACCGCGGCATGCAGGGCCGGGTGACCGCGAGCCACTGCGCGGCCATGCACTCCTACGCCAACGCCTACGCCTTCCGGCTCTTCGGCTGGCTCGAGCGGGGCGGGCTCAACGTCATCGCCAACCCCTTCGACAACCTGATCCTACTGGCGCGGGAGGACACCTACCCCAAGCGCCGCGCGATGACGCGGGTGAAGGAGCTGTGGCAGGCCGGGATCACCGTCGGCATCGGCCACGATTCGATCATGGACCCGTGGTATCCGCTCGGGCGGGGCGACATGGTGCAGGCGGCCTCGCTCACGCTCCACGTCTGCCAGATGTCCGGCATGGCGGAGATCGACGCCTGCTTCGACATGGTGACCTGGAAGAACGCCGAGATTCTCGCGCTGGAGGACTATGGCGTGGCGCCCGGCTGCCGCGCCGACCTCGCGGTGTTCGACGCCGCCAGCAAGGCGGACGTGCTGCGGATCAACCCGGCGTGCACCCACGTCTTCAAGCGCGGCAAGCTGGTCGCCGCCACCACGCCGGCAAGCCGCACGGTGATGGGCCAGTCGGTCGACCTCACGCTCGGCAACTGAGCGCGGCATTTCGGAGAACGGAGAGAAACGATGGTGCAAACCTATAGCGCGCCGCTTCGCGACATGCGCTTCGTGCTCAACGAGCTGTTGGACGTGGGCGAGCTCGCCACGCTGCCCGGCTACGAGGACGCGACGCCCGACGTGATCGACGCCATGATCGAGGAGGGCGCCAAGCTCTGCGAGAACACGCTGCTGCCGCTCAATCGCCCGGCGGACGAGGAAGGCTGCCACTACGAGAACGGCGTGGTGCGCACACCTCAGGGATACAAGGAGGCCTACAAGACCTTCGTCGATGCCGGCTGGACCGGAGTCACCATGTCGCCGGACTATGGCGGCAAGGGGCTGCCGCAGCTCATCAGCATGGTCTTCGACGAGATGGTGTGCTCGACGAATCTGGCCTTCGGCGTCTACCCGCTGCTCTCCAACGGGGCCGCCGCGGTGATCGAGCTGCACGCCACGGAGGCGCTGAAGCAGGCCTATCTGCCAAATCTCGGCGACGGCACCTGGAGCGGCACCATGTGCCTGACCGAGCCCCACTGCGGCACGGACCTGGGCCTGATCCGCACCAAGGCGGTGCCCAAGGGCGAGGGCCGCTACGCGCTCTCCGGCACCAAGATCTTCATCTCCGCCGGCGAGCATGACCTCACCGAGAACATCGTCCACCTCGTGCTGGCGAAGCTGCCGGATGCGCCGGCGGGTGTGCGCGGCATCAGCCTCTTCCTGGTGCCCAAGCGCAGGCTCAAGGACGACGGCACCGCCGGCCCTGCCAACGGCGTCTCCTGCGGCTCGATCGAGGAGAAGATGGGCATCCACGGCTCGGCCACCTGCGTGATGCACTTCGACGAGGCCGAGGGCTACCTGATCGGCGCGCCGCACAAGGGCCTGCGCTGCATGTTCACGATGATGAACGGCGCCCGCCTCGGCGTCGGGTTCCAGGGCCTGGGGCTGGGCGAGACCGCCTATCAGAGCGCCACGGCCTACGCGAAGGACCGCCGCCAGGGGCGCGGGCTCAAGGGCGCCGAGGAGCCGGAGGCGGCAGCGGACCCGATCATCGTCCACCCCGACGTGCGCCGCATGCTGCTCACCCAGCGCGCGATCAACGAGGGTGCGCGCGCGCTTGCCTACTGGACGGCGCTCCAGCTCGACATCTCGCGCAGCCACGAGGACGCCTCGGTGCGCGAAGATGCGGACGAGCTGGTGCAGCTGATGACGCCGATCATCAAGGCCTTCTTCACCGACTACGGCTTCGAGGCCACCAACCTCGCCGTCCAGGTCCACGGCGGCCACGGCTACATCCGCGAGCACGGCATGGAGCAGCTCGTGCGCGATGCGCGGATCAGCCAGATCTACGAGGGCGCGAACGGCATCCAGGCGCTCGACCTGGTGGGCCGCAAGATGCCCCAGCGGGCCGGCCGCTACCTGCGGCACTTCTTCCACCCCGCCGTCGCCTTCGTCGAAGAGAACAAGGACGACCCGGAGCTCGCCGACATCGTGGGCCCGGTGGGCAAGGCGCTCGGCAAGCTGCAGACCGCGACGCTGGTCATCGCCCAGCGGGGCCTGGGCGATCCGGAGGAAGCGGGTGCTGCGGCCTCCGACTATCTCAGGATGTTCGGGCTGGTGGCGGTCGGCTACATGTGGTGCCAGATGGCGAAGCTCGCCCGCGACAAGCGGAACGGCGAGGCCTTCTACGACACCAAGCTCAAGACCGCCCGCTTCTACGTGCAGAAGATTTTGCCGGACACCGCCGGGCTCTTCCTCAAGATCATGGCGGGCAAGGGCACCGTGATGGCCCACGGGGCGGAGGAGTTCTGAGCGGGGGCGAGCGGGGGCGAGCGCGCGCGATGACCGAGGCCCTCTCGCTCGACCGGCTCGCGGGGCGCGTCACCGACGGCGCGGTGCTGGCGCTGCCGCCGGACTATTCCTTCGTGCCGATGGCCGCGGTCCGCGCACTGGTGCGGCGCGGCATGCGCGACCTGCACCTCGTCACCGTGCCGCAGGCCGGCATCGCGGCGGACCTGCTGATCGGCGCAGGCTGCGTCGCCACCGTCGAGACTGCGGCGGTGAGCCTCGGCGAGCTGGGGATCGCCCCCCGCTTCAGCGCGGCGGTCGAGAGCGGCGCGGTCGCGATCCGCGACTCCACCTGCCCCGCGATTCACGCCGCGCTCCAGGCGGCCGAGAAGGGCGTGCCCTTCATGCCGCTCAGGGGCCTGATCGGTTCGGACCTGCTGCGCGTGCGGCCCGACTGGCAGGTGATCGACAACCCGCTGGCCGACGGAGGCGACCCCATCGTCCTGCTGCCGGCGCTCAGGCCCGATGTCGCGCTCTTCCACGCGCCCTTCGCCGACGAGCACGGCAACGTCTGGCTCGGCGCACGCCGCGAGCTCGTGACCATGGCCCATGCGGCCAAGGAAACCCTGGTCACGGTCGAGGAGGTGCGGCCGGGCGATCTGCTGGCCGACGAGACGCCGGCGGCGGGCACCCTGCCCGCGCTCTATGTCTCGGCGCTGGCCGAGGCGAAGCAGGGCGCCTGGCCCCTCGGCCTCGCCGGCCGCTACGAGCCCGACCGCGCTCACCTCGCCGATTACGCCCGGCTTGCGGCGAGCGAGGAGGGCTTCGCGGCCTACTGCGCGGCGCACGTGACGGACGCGGCCTCGGACGAGACGACCGCTCCCATCGCCGCCGAATGAGCCCGGAAAAGACCGCGCTCCTCATCGACGTTATCGCCGGGATGCTCGAAGGGCTCGGCCGTGTCGCGGTCGGGGCCTCGTCGCCCATTCCCGCCGCAGCCGCGTGGCTCGCGCGCGAGCGGGGCGGCGGCCGGCCGCAAGTGAGCGTGCTCGGCAGCGGCGCGCACAGCGACATGACCGACGGCGGGCGGGAGCTGTTCGACCGCGCCGGCCAGGGCCGCATCGACGCGTTCTTTCTGGGCGGCGTGCAGATCGACGGCGGCGCCAACATCAATCTGATCGGCACCGGCCCGCATCCCAGCGCAGACAAGCGCTTCCCCGGCTCCTACGGCTCCGCCTACCTCTATTTCGTGGTGCCCCGCGTGATCCTCTTCCGCGTCGAGCACTCGCCCCGCACGCTGGTGGAGAAGGTGGATTTCGTGAGCGCGCCGGGCACGAGCCCAGCCGGCGTCTACCGGCCGGGCGGGCCGCACGCGCTGATCACGGGGCGCTGCGTCTTCCGCTTCGATGCGGCGCGCGGGCGCTTCCGCCTCGCCTCTCTACACCCCGGCCACAGCCTCGACGAGGTGCGCACCGCCACCGGCTTTGACTTCGACTGCGCCGACGACCCGCCCGTGACGCCTGCGCCGAGCGCGGAGACCATGGCGCTGATCCGCGGACCAATCGGCGGGAACCTCGCCGAGGTCTACCCCCGCTTCGCCGCCAAATTTCTGGGGGGCGAGCGGGCGGCGTAGGCGCGGTAGCACAGGGCTCGTTTTTTGTCCGCCCGGCGAGCGGCGTGAGATGATCTTCGGGC
>JAPPNV010000325.1 GCA_028818565.1 Rhodospirillales bacterium
CGCGAGCGGGTGGATGCGGCGGGCAACGTGCTCCGGCCGATGGAGAAGTCGGACCTCGACCTCGTCGTCGCGCGCTGTCGGGAAGAAGAGGTCGAAGCGATCGCGATCCAGTTCCTCCACAGCTACGTCGCGCCCCGGCACGAGGCCGAGACCGCGGCATTTCTGCGCGAGCGGCTCCCCGACGTCTCGATTACCGCCTCCCACGAGATCACCCGCGAGTGGCGCGAGTACGAACGCGCCAACACGGCGGTGCTCAACGCCTACGTCCAGCCCATCGTGCAGACCTACTTCGGGCGGCTGGAGGAGGCGCTGGGCGGTGCCGACATCCGCTGCGCCTACGCCGCCATGCAGTCCAACGGCGGCACCACCAGCTTCTCGTGGGCCAAGGAACACCCCATCACGCTGATGGAATCGGGGCCGGCGGCGGGCTGCAACGGCGCCGCCATCGTAGGCGACCTCTGCGACGAGCCCCGGGTGATCTATCTCGACATCGGCGGCACAACCGCCAAGTGCACCACCATCGAGGACGGCGCGCCCAAGGTGACCACCGAGTACCGGCTGGAGTACAGCCGCACCCAGTTCGGCTATCCGCTGCGCGTGCCGGTCGTCGATATCGTCGAGATCGGGGCGGGCGGCGGCTCCATCGCCTGGTTCGACAAGGCGGGACTGCTCAAGGTGGGTCCGGTCTCCGCCGGCGCCGATCCGGGACCCGCGTGCTACGGCCGGGGCGGCACCGAGCCCACCGTGACCGATGCCAAGCTCATCACCGGCGTCATCAATCCCACCAACTTCGCCGGCGGTCAGTTCGACCTCGACGAGGGCAAGGCCCGTGCTGCGATGGAGACGATCGCGAACGGTCTCGGCTCGGACGTAGTGGAGGCTGCGGTCGCGGTCATCCGCACGGTGGAAGCCAACATGATCAACGCGCTGAAGCTGGTCTCGATCCAGCGCGGCCACGATCCGCGCGACTTCGCGCTGGTCGTGGGCGGCGGCGGCGGCCCCATGCACGGCGCCCCCTTGGGCCGCGAGCTCGGCGTGAAGGAGATCATCGTGCCGCTTTACCCCGGCCTCTTCTCAGCCTGGGGAATGCTGGCCACCGAGCCCCGCCGCGACTTCATGCAGACCGTGCTGCGGCGCGACGAGGAGGTGGAGGCGGGCGACGTGCGCGCGGTCTTCGCCGGCCTCAGGGAGGAGGCGGAGCGCTATTACCAGACCGACGCCCACATGGGGGAGGCGGAGATCGCCTACGAGGGCCGCATCGACCTGCGCTATCTGGGGCAGGAGCACCCGGTCACCGTGCTCGTGGATATCGAGTCCGCCGAAGTGAAATCCATTCTCGCGGCCTTCCACGACGCGCACGAGAAGACCTACACCTTCCGCCTCGACGACACCCCGGTGGAATTCGTGACCTACCGGCTCACCGCCTCAGCCAAGGTCCCGCGGCCGGAGATGACGAGGCTCGGTGCTGGCGGGCGTTCGATCGAGGCCGCAGCGCGGCCCGCGCGCATGGCCGATTTCGCCGAGGACGGCCGCCACGAGGCTGCGGTCTACGAGCGCGACCGGCTGCCTCCCGGCGCGGAACTGGCCGGACCGTCGATCGTGGAGGAGGCCACCGCCACCACGCTCGTCCACCCCGGCCAGACTTTGCGGGTCGACGACTACGGCTTCCTGCGTATCACCGACGCCTGAGCGCCGGAGGCTTCCTACACCGCGTCAGGCCGGCGGGCGAGCGCGACCGCGCAGCCCGTGGACAGCAGCTGGCCGGCGGTCACGGCTGCGTTGGTGAGAGCCGTTGTCGTCACGCGGGTCGCGTCGATCACGCCCGCCTCCCGATAGGGGCGGAAGCCGCCCGTGCGCGCGTCGAAGCCGATTTCTGCTGGCACTTCCCTCAGCGTTTCGAGGGCGATGGACGGCTCGCACCCGGCGGCGCCCGCGATCCGGCGGAAGGGCTCTTGCAGGGCGCGGGCGAAGGCGCGGCGCTCGGGCTCCGCCGCCCCGGCGCCGCCGTTCTCGATGGCGAAGGCCGCACGCGCGAGCGCCACGCCGCCGCCCGCGACCACGCCGTCCGCCGCTGCGGCGCGAGCGGTGTTCAGCGCGTTCTCGCAGGCCTTGTAGCGCGCCTTCCACGCGGTCTCGGTGACACCGCCCACCCGGATGTTGGCGACGCCCGAGACCAGCCGGGCGAGGCGGGCCTCGTACTTGCCGCGGTCGTAGGTCTTGCGCTCGCTCTCGATGGCGTCGCGCAGCTGCTGGGCGCGGTCGTCCACCGCTGCATCCTCACCGCCGCCACCGAAGATCGTGGTCGAGACCCCGTCCACGATCGCCCGCTTGGCGGTGCCGAGCGCCGAGCTATCGACCTTCTCCGCCGTGAGCCCAGTGTCCTCGCCGACCAGGCGCCCGCCCGTGAGCACGGCCACGTCGTCGGTCGCGGCGTGGCGGTAGATGCCGGACTCCGGCCCCTTCACCGCCACACAGCTGACCGTCCCCTCCCGGTGGTTGGTGAGCAGGACCGCAAGCGCCTGGTCGGAGACGTCCTGGGCCAGTACCAGCAGGCTCCGCTTGGCCTCGCGCGCCGCCTCCAGCGCGGGCAGGAGCTGGGCCGCCTCGGTCAGCTCGCC
>JAPPNV010000181.1 GCA_028818565.1 Rhodospirillales bacterium
TGTGCGATCCCCGTCATCCCGAGCCCTCAGCCACGACTAAAAAATGGTCCTGGGAGTCAGCGCCCCGCGTCCGCCGTGGCGACCGCGCCCATGTAGGCGCCGAGCTTCGCGGCATCGAGCGCGCCGTCGGTGCGCACGCCGGTGCAGAGATCGACCCCGTAAGGGCGCACGTGGTGGATCGCCTCGGCCACGTTATCGGAGTTGAGCCCACCGGCGAGGAAGACGGGGCAGGGGGCTTCCGCCACGATACGCCTGCTGAGCGCCCAGTCGTGGAGCCGTCCGGTGCCGCCCAGCTCCTTGACCGGAGCGCTCGGATTGCCGGAATCGAGCAGCAACCCGTCCACCGAGGGAGCCGCCTCAATCGCCTCCGCCACCGCGCTCTCGCCCCGCACGTGGATCACCTGGATCAGCGCGATGCCGGGCAGCGCTTCCCTCAGCACCCGATAGGCGCCCGCGTCGAGGGCGTCGCAGAGCTGGATCGTGTTGATCCCGCAGCGGTGCTGCTGGGCGACGATGGCGGCGGGCTCCACCTCCGACGTGAGCAGGAAGGTGCCCAAGGCCGGCGGTGCGGCGGCGGCGATCTCCGCGATCAGGCCCTCCCCGATCACCCCCGGCCCGCTCGGCATCGCCGAGACCAGCCCGATGGCATCGGCGCCTGCGGCGACGGCAGCTTGCGCCTCCGCCACGCTGGAGATGCAGCAGATCTTGACCCGCGTCCGCATGGGCGAAGGCGGACAGGACACTTTTCTCGTCATGCCCGGACTTGATCCGGGCATCTCGCTCCGTCAAGCCCGTCGAGTAACGAACAAGCACGTGGATGGCCGGGACAAGCCCGGCCATGACGGTTTGCGAGTATGACCACCGTAAGGATTTCGTCTCAGGCCGCCGCCCGGTCGCCGAGCGCGCGCCGAAGCCTGGGAATCACCTCGTCGGCCATGAGCCGCATCGACGCGAGCTGGTGCGCCTTGTGGGTCTCGTTCAGGCAGTCGGTCGCCGTCATCAGGATGGTGCCGAAGGGCCCCACCTCCTCGCGCAGCGCGAGGATCTGCTCGGCCACCGAGTCCGGGTCGCCGGCGACGGAGAAGGCGTCGCAGGCGTACTCCGGCGTCACGTCCTCGTCCGCCATCTCGGGCCCGCTCTTCATGATGGCGTGGAAGGCTGCGCGCCTCACCAGTGTCACCAGGTAGCCGTAGTAGTGGGCGAACGGTCCCTCGGGGTCGCGCACGTAGGCCTTGGCCCAGGCGTCGTCCTCCGCCACGAAGATGGAGCGGGCGACGCGCCAGTCCGCCGGCCCCGGCTCGCGGCCGCTCCGCGCGCAGCCGTCGGAGAATCCCTGCCAGTGGTTCTTGATCGTCGACACCGGCACGAAATTCGCCGAGATCACGCCCCAGCCGCGCGCCGCGGCGGAGCGCACGCCCCCCGAATCCGGGCTCATGGCCGAGGCCACGAGCGGCGGATGCGGCTTCTGGTAAGGCTTGATCATGGCGCCGACGCCGAGGTCCGGCCAGTGATAGTCCTCGAGCCTGAGCGTCCAGTACTTGCCCCGGATATCGTAGGGCGGCTCGGTGGACCAGAGCTTGAGCACGGTCTCGATGGCTTCGCCGGCCATCTCGCGGCGGACCTGAAGATCGGTCACGCCGAACATCTCGAAGTCGCTGACCAGCCCGCCGGGGCTCACGCCCAGGATCAGCCGCCCGTCGCTCAGGTGATCCAGCAGGGCGGCGTGGGCGGCGGTCTGCACCGGGTGGCGCTGCGGCAGGTTGACCACGCCGGTGCCGAGCTTCATGCGCGTCGTCCGCGCGATCAGGTTGGAGAGGAACATGAAGGGGCAGGTCACCGGCTCGCTCAGCGTCGTGTAGTGCTCGCCGATCCAGAACTCGTCGAAGCCGAGGCGATCGCAGGCGACCGCGATCTCCACGTCCTCCTTGAGCACCGTGTGGGTGTCCCGCCGGTGATCGTTCACCGGCATCATGAACATGCCGAGCTTCATCCTGCCCCCTCCTTAGCGCGGGCCGGAAGGAAGCACGGAGTGGCGGTCGGGAGCAAGGTCAGGCCCCGGCCGATACCAGTGCAGGATCAGCATTCTTCGGTCGCGCCGCCGGCTTCGCGCCAGGCCGCGATGCCGCCGATCATGTGGCAGACATTGCCGAGCCCGCCCTCGCGCGAGGCGTCGACCGCCATCGCCGAGCGCTCGCCGAAGGCGCAGTAATAGACGAGCCGATGCCCCGGCCTGCCGGCCAGCGCGCGCAACGCCCCGCCCGGGCCGATCATGCCGGTCAGCTGGCCGTAAGGCGCGTGGATGGAATTCGGGATCGTGCCCTCCCGCTCGCGCTCCCCTTCCTCCCGCAGGTCGACGAGGATGTCGTCGGGCCGCTGGCCGTGCATGACCTCCTGCGCGGTCATCGCGCACTCCGGGTGCGCCTCGTCCGCCTGGCCGCGGCCCACACGCAGGTTCGCCGGCACCGCCACGTCCATCATCTTGGGGTTGGCGAGGTTGAGCCCGTTCATCAGCGCCGCGTAGTCGGCCGGCGTTGCGACCTGGAGGCGCGGGTTGAAGCGCTTCTCCTCGCCGATGGTGCTCACCGTGTCGCCCTTGTAGTCGTGGCCGGGGTAGAC
>JAPPNV010000215.1 GCA_028818565.1 Rhodospirillales bacterium
CGGTCAACGACTACTACGCCAATCCCGCCGCAAGGGCCGCCTGGGAGAACTCGGACTGGGTGATCTTCCTGGCCCAGAAGGACGAGTCCGTCGAACTGCTGAAGTCCGAAAAGCGCATCCACTGCGATCCCGGCATGGAACGGGCGCTGAAGAGCCTGACCACCGCCGACGGCCGCTACGCCGAGCTGGTGCTGCACGGCCCGGACGGCTGGCGGGTGGCGCGGCTCGTTCTCGATGCCTGGTCGGTGGCGCTGTTCTCGTCGCGCGGCCCGGCCTTCGCGGCGGTCGAGACCCTCAAGGCCGAGGGGCTTTCAACGGTCGAAGCCATCGACAGGCTCGCGGACGGTGCCCGCCCCGCGGGCGGCGGTCGTCTTGCCGGCGCCGCGCCCGGAGGCAGTGCCTCGACGGTCGCAACCGGTCATTCCGAACAGACAGAAATGGAGGAAACCGCATGACTGCACGGACACGAGGTGCGCGCCGGCGAACCCGGAACACCGACAGGCCGCTGAAGTGGCCGGACGAACCGGAGAACGTCACGGCCGCCGATATCGACTTCGAGGCGCTGGCCCATGTGCTCGCCAACACCTGTCGGCGGGGCGGCTGCACTCGGCACTACCACTCGGTTGCGGCCCATGCGGTGATCGTCAGCGAGGAGATCGAGGCGCTGGACGGGCTCGGGGACGAGGACCGGCGGACGCTGGCGCTGCACGCGCTGGTCGCGAATGCGCCGTCAGCCTGGCTCCGGGGATGGTTGCCGGACTCGCAGCGCGCGGCGGAACGCGCCGGAAGGCTCGCCTCCGGGATCGAGACCGCGGTGCGCGAGGCCGCGGGCCTCGATGCCGTGCTGGAGGAGGAACAGGCCGAGCTGCTCCGCTTTGTCATCCGGATGGCGGCGGCGGCCGAGAGGCGCGACCTGCTGGATGGAGGCGCGCCGGCCAGCGCCGGCGTCGCCTTCCCGCCGTTGAAGCGGCGCATCCGCTCGATCCCACCGGACAAGGCGGCCGAGACCTGGCTCGCCCGCTTCCGGGCCCTCGCCGGGCCGGACGAGGAGCGGCAGCGGCGCATCGCGGCGATCGCCCAAGCGGACGACTCGGATGCCGCGGAAGGCTGACATGGGCGGGAACGGGTCGAACTGGCCGGTCATGGTCTCGGCGGTGCTGCTGTCAGGCGCCGTGGCCGCGGCGGTCGCGGCCGCGACGCTCCGCTATGGCGTCGATGAGCCGCCGCGTATTGCCGGCGTTCGCCTTGCCGAGATCACGGCGGCCTACACGACGCGCGCTGCAAGCGAAGGCAAGAGCGCGGAGGACGTGCGCGCCTGGGGCGAGGCGCTGGAAGCGGCGCTCGAACGGGTGGCGGCACGGCATCGCCTGGTCCTGCTTCCGGCCCGGGCCGTGGCCGCCGGAGCGCCCGACGCGACAGCGCGGGTCGAAGCGGCGCTCGCGGCGATCCTCAGCCAACGGGGCGCGCCTCGATGAGCGCGCAGGGAGTGCAATTCGGGCGCAAGACCGGCCTTTCGCGCCGGGGCCGGACCGGGCTCGTCGTCATGGCGCTGCTGGCGGCGCTCTGGCTCGCCGCGGTCTCGCACGTCCACGTCAATGCGAGCTGGTCGGACGGGGCCTGGGGCTATGCCGCCTTCCCGCTCTTCGGCGAGGATCCGAAGCCCGGAGACCGGGTGCTGTTCGACCCGCCCGAGGCTCTCGGCAGCAAGGTGCCGTATCTCAAGACCGTGCGCGGCATGCCGGGCATGGCGGTTGCTGTCGGAACGGACGGAACGGTGTTTCTGGACGGCGAGCCTGTCGGACGGGCCAAGTCGCACGCGCTCGACGGGAGGCCGCTCGCGGCGATCGCGCCCGGGATCATTCCGCCGGGGCAGTTCTACCTGCACGGCAATCACGTAGACAGCCACGACAGCCGCTATGCCGAGATCAGTCTGGTGCCGCGCGATCGCATCCTGGGCCGCGCCATCGCCATGCCGGACATTCCCTGGCTCGGTCTCGACGGGCCGCTGGTCGGGCCGGAGGATGCTGCGCCTGCCGCGATCCTGCCGCACCCGGCCGAGGAACCGCTCCCGCAGGGTGAAAGCGATTTGGGGGCGGCACGATGAAGGCCGCGGTCCCGACGATTCTTGCTGGCGCCTTGCTCTTCGCGGCCACAGTGCCCGGCGTCGTATCCGCGAAGGACCTGGGCGTGCGCGGCGCGACCTGGCCCGTCGCCGAGCCGGATCTGCTGGCTCAGATCGAGGAGCGGCTGGTCGAGATGGAACGCTCGGGCGAGTTGGTGCGACTGGAGCAAGACGCCCGTGCCAATGCCCGGAAAAATCTGGAAGAGCCGGACCCGGTGGACGGCATCGCGCCGGCGCGGGAGAAACGTAGCCGCCTGTTCGATCCCACCATAACGGTCGCACGCGACATCCGCACCGCGGACGGCGTTGTCATCGCTGCCGCCGGTACGCGTATCAACCCGCTGGAGCGCACCACGCTCGCCCGCGACCTGCTGTTCGTCGACGGCAGGCGCGCGGCGGAGATTTCCTGGGCGCTGGCGCACGACAGCCCGGCAAAGATCGTGCTGCTCGCCGGTCGCCCCCTCGACCTCATGCGCCGGCACCGGC
>JAPPNV010000349.1 GCA_028818565.1 Rhodospirillales bacterium
CGATGAGCGACGACACCTACCAGGACATCGGCTACGGCGCGATGGAGATCGGCTTCGGCGAGCGGCCGGGCATCCTCGTGGTCGATTTCCAGACCGGCTTCACCCGACCGGAGTTTCCCCTCGGCAACTGCCCCCTGGTGCATCGCGCCGTGGAGAACACCGCGCGGGTGCTGGAGGCCGCGCGCGCGGCACGGGTGCCGGTCGCCAACTGCTACACCGCCTATCATTCCGAGGGCGACATGCTCTACTGGAAGATCGCGCCGGTGCGCGAGAGCTTCTTCGAGGGCGACCCCTGCGCCGAGATGGAGCCCCGCACCTCCGATGCCGACTACGACTACATCCTGCGCAAGTCCGGCCCCTCGATCTTCTTCCAGACGCCGGTGACGGCCTTCCTCACCAAGCACGGCGTGGACACGACCATCGTCATGGGCTGCATGACCAGCGGCTGCATCCGGGCCTCCGTCATCGACTCTTTCTCGTACGGCTACCGCACCATGGTGCCGGAGGACTGCGTGGGCGATGCCGACGAGCGGCCGCACCGGGACAATCTGCGCGATGTCGGCCGCCGATACGCCGACATCGTCTCGTCCGAGCGGGTGCTCGACTACCTCGACGAGATCAGGAAGCGAAACGCGTAGAGCGCGGCCTACCTCAACAGGACGGCCTGAGTCGGTATGGGTCGGGCGCGGGCGCGATGTCGGCGCGGCCGGGAGCGAGCGCCTGCCCTCGCAGGGCCGCGGCACGCAGCGTCTCCTCGTCCACGGCGCGCTTCTCATTGAGCGCGCGCGCGAGGGATAGCGCCGCACGGCGGGTCTGGCAGGTGCCGACGAAGGCGTAGAGCCTGCGCCCTCGCGCGTGCTCCTCGGCCCGGACGACACGCCAGGTCGAGTCCTCGCCAGCCAGCCCCTCGACGACCACGTAATGGGTCGGCGCCCCTACACTCATGGCGTTGAGGCTAGTCCCGCCGACGGGTGGCGGCAAGCGATCTCCGACGTGACAGCGCTGACCGGCCCGCGCCTCTACTGGCCGTCCCGCACGTGCGTGTAGATCTCGGTGAAGTCGGAGTCCGGGCGGGCGGCCTCCAGACCGTCCCAGATTTCGCGGAGCTGGCAGGCGAGGCGGCGAGGCGCACCGGTGGCCGTGACGCTCGCCTCGTAGAGCCGGAGGTCCTTGGCCATGAGCCTGGTGGCGAAGCCCGCGTCGAAGGCGCCGGTCGCGATGCGGTTGGGGAACTTGTCCTCGGTCGCGGTGTTGCGCCCCGTGGAGACGTTGACCGTCTCCAGGATCGTCATCATGTCGAGACCCTGGGAGACGCCGAAGGCCACCGCCTCGCTGGTCGCCGCCATCGCGGTTGCCGAGAGGAAGTTGTTGAGCAGCTTCATCGCCATGCCCTGGCCGGGCTCGGTGCCAACCTGGCGGGCGTTCGCCGCCATCGGTCGGATATAGGGCTCTATCTCGGCGAAGAGTTCGTCCGTTGCCGCCACCATCATGGCGAGCGTGCCGGCCTTCGAGCCCTTGGTGCCGCCGCTTACCGGCGCATCGGCGTAGCGAATGCCGGCCTCGGACAAGAGGGCATGAGCCGCGCGGGCGTCGGGCATGCCGGAGGTGGTGCTGTCCACCACGATCTCGACCGCGCGGTCGGGGCATTCGGCCATCTCGCGCGCCACCTGCAGCACCACGGACCCGTCGGGGAGGCAGAGGAAGACGACGCGGGCCCGCTGCGCCACCTCCACCGCGGACTTGGCCGCGGGCGCGCCCGGCGGCGCCAGCGCCTCTGTGCCGGCGGCATCGAAGCACACCACCTCGTGGCCCGCAGCCGCGAGATTGTGCGCCATGGGGCCGCCCATGTTGCCGAGGCCGATGAAGCCCAGTGTCGGCATCAGCCGGCCTCCGCCTTGCGGTGCTCGTCGACGACGCGGCGCGCGATGCGGAAGCCCTCGACCGCCGCCGGCGCGCCGCAATAGACGGCGACCTGGATCAGCGTCTCCTTGATCTCGTCGACGGTCACGCCGTTGGTGAGCGCGCCCTTGAGATGCAGCTCCAGCTCGTGGCTGCGGCCGAGCGCGGACAGCATGCAGATGTTGTTGAGGCTGCGCTGCTTGCGGCTCAGCCCCGGCCGGCCCCATACCGCGCCCCAGCAGTACTCGGTCAGGATCTCCTGAAACTCCTTGTTGAAGTCGTCGGCGCTGCCGATGGCGCGGTCCACGTACTCCGAGCCCAGCACCTCGCGCCGGATTTGCAGGCCTTTCTCGTACATCTCGTTGGGCATGGCGGCGTCTCTCCTGAATGACGGTGGGACCACGCTCGGCGCGGCCGGCCGCGCATCATAGCCGCAAGGCCGGAGATTCACAGAAGACGGCGCTGGAGCGCGCGCTAATCGACGGTGTGGGCCGCGAGAAATTCTTCGTCGATGGTGACGCCGAGGCCGGGGCGATCAGGAATCGCGATCATGCCGTCCACAACCTCGAAATTCTCCTCGGCGAGATCATGGAGCAGCGGGTTGGCACCGAGGGAGTATTCGACGATGACCGCCGCAGGCGAGGCGGCCATGACCTGGAGCCCGGCGGCGAAGTTGAGCGCGCCGCCCCAGAGGTGGGGCGC
>JAPPNV010000314.1 GCA_028818565.1 Rhodospirillales bacterium
CACCGGCCTCGGCATCGGCTACAGCGTCAAGTCCGAGGTGCAGCTCGCCGAGCTCGCCGGTTGCGAGATGGCGTTCGACACGCTCGCCCAGCAATGGCTGCCGCAGGCCGACGAGGACGGCCGCGCGCTCAAGGGCTCGGTCTACCTCGCGGGCGATGGCGCCGGGGTGGCCGGCGCCGATGCGGCCGAGCTGCGCGGCCGGCTCGTGGCGCTCGCCCTGCTCGCCGACAAGGGCATCGCCGTGAATCCGACGCAACAGGCGAGGCTGCGGGCCAAGCTCCGGCGCATCATGCGTTTTCGCAACGCGCTGGAGCGAGCGCTGCCGGCGCCCTTCCATCTGGCGCGGACTCTCCCAGACGAGACCGTGATCTGCCGGTGCGAGGCGATCACCGCCGGCGACATTCGCCAGGGCCGCGCGCTGGAGCCGGCGGAGATGAACCGGGCCAAGGCCTTCACCCGGGTCGGCATGGGCCGCTGCCAGGGCCGGGTGTGCGGCCCCGCCGCCGCCCAGATCCTTGCCGCCGCGCGCGGGTGCGATGTGGCGGAGGTGGGGCGCTTGCGCGGCCAAGCGCCGGTCAAGCCGCTCGTCATCCGCGCGGGCGCCGAAGCGGCAGTCGAGGACCGCTCGAGGGCGGCCTCGATATGACCGACACGTTGCAGGCCGATGTGGTCATCGTCGGCGGCGGGCTGGTCGGCTGCGCCGCGGCGCTCCATCTGCGCGCGCGCGGCGCAAGCGTCGCGGTGGTGGAGAAGAACCAGCTCGGGGCGGCGGCGAGCGGCGTCAATTTCGGCGGGGTCCGGCGCAACGGGCGCAAGCTCGCCGAGCTCCCCATCGCGGCCCGCGCGCTCGCCGTCTGGAAGCGCCTGCCGGAGCTGGTGGGCAGCGACTGCGAGTACGAGATCACCGGCAACATCAAGGTGGCGCGCAACGAGGAGGACCTGGACCAGATCGCGGCCCACGCCGAGGCCCAGGCCGAGTACGGGGTCGAGGTCCAGATGCTGGGCCGCAACACGCTGCGCGACCGCTACCCGTGGCTCGGCCCGAGCGCCGTGGGCGCGGCCTACTGCGCGAGCGACGGGCAGGCCAACCCGCGCCTGGTCGGCCCGGCCTTCGCGCGGGCGGCGCGGGCGGCGGGGGCCGAGCTGATCGAGCTCGACGGTGCCAAGCACGTGGAGCGCGACGGCGGCGGCTTCGCGGTCGAGACCGAATCCGGGCGCACGCTGCGCGGGGGCGCGCTGATCAACAGCTCCGGCGCCTGGGGCGCACGGCTCGCGGCGCGCTTCGGCGAGCAGGTCGAGATCTGGCCGATGGAGCCGCAGATGATCGTCACCGAGCCCGCGCCCTACTTCATGGTGCCCGTGCTCGCCGTGATGGGCGGCGATGTCTATGCGCGCCAGATTCCGCGCGGCAACGTCATCTTCGGCGGGCGCAGCGGCACCGCCGACCTCGATGTCGGCTTCGGCAAGGTCCATGCCGAGGAGAGCCTGACCACGCTGGCGCGGACCATCGAGATCATCCCCCGCATCGCCGAGCTCTCCGTGATCCGCTTCTGGAGCGGGGTGGAGGGCTGCACGCCGGACCACCTGCCGGTGCTCTGCCCGAGCCGGACCACGCCGGGCCTGGTCCATGCCTTCGGCTTCAGCGGCCACGGCTTCTGCCTGGGCCCGGCCTCCGGCGCGGTGGCGGCAGAGCTCGCTCTGGACGGCCGCACCGAAACGCCGATCGAGGGCTTCGATATCGGCCGCTTCGCGGAGGCTGCCTCGTAAGGCGCCTATTTCTGGCTCGCGACGAGGCGATCGCCGAGCGCGGCCATGGCGTCGCCGTCGATGTTGGCGAGCGCGAAGCGCAGGTAGTCGTCCTGCTCTGGGCCGAAGGCGCTGCCGGGCAGGCAGAGCACGTTCTCTTCCTGGATGAGCCTGCGGGCGACATCGACGGCAGGGGTGCCGGCGAAGGGATGGCGCACGTAGGCGAAGAAGGCGCCGGCGCAGATCATCTCGTAGGCCAGGTCATTGCGCGCGAAAACGGCGCGGAATTGGGCGACGCGCTCCAGCACGAGGCGCCGCTTGTCGGCCCTAAAATCCGTGAGGTGGTCGAGGCCGTATAGCGCCGCCTCCTGCGCGATGGCGGGCGCGCAGATCGCGACGCAGTCTGCGGCCTTGGCGACCTCGGCGAGCAGCCCTTGGCCTGCAACCAGCGCGCCGACGCGGTAGCCGGTGAGGCTGTAGACCTTGGAGAAGCTGTAGAGCTGGACCAGCGTCTCGTCCCACTCCGGGCGTGCGAACAGGCCGTGGGGCGGGCCGTCTCCGGGAAGGAAGTCGCGGTAGGTCTCGTCGAGCACCAGGGCGAGGCCGGCCTCGCGCGCGAGGCGGTGGAACCCCGCGATGGCCTCCGGCGGATAGATGGCGCCGGTTGGATTGTTGGGCGTCACCAGCACGATGGCGCGGGTGCGGGGCGTGATCCGCGCTGCAGCGTCGGCCGGGTCCGGCACGCCGCCGCGCTCGGGCCGGAAGGGCAGGTAGACCGGCGCGATGCCCAGCATCTCCAGCCACATCTGGTAGTTGAAGTAGGAGGGCGCGGCCAGGATC
>JAPPNV010000235.1 GCA_028818565.1 Rhodospirillales bacterium
ACCACGCAGTGCAACGGCTCCCGCGGGCCCTGACCCGCACCCTTCCCAAACGCCCCGGCCCGCCCTCGCAAACCCGCCGCCCGCGCCGTTGCCGTTGACGGCCGCTCAGCACTGCGGAAGATCGTCGGATGGCGCTCGAGCGGCCCAAGCACATCAAGACCGGAGCCGACGCCCGCGAGGCGTTGATGGCGGGTTTTGGGCACACCGCGCGGCTCGCGGGGCTGACGCTAGGCCCCCACGGCGGCCGCGTCGTGCTTGAGCGCGCGGACGACTTTCCCGAGCTCACCCGCGATGGCTTCACCGCCATCAGGGACCTTGAGGACGAGGACCGCTTCGCGACCCTCGGCACCGAGCTGCTCAAGGCCTGCGTCAAGAAGACCCGCGATGCGGTGGGTGACGGCTCGACCACCACGGCGCTGCTCGCCGGCGCTTTTGCCGAAGCGGGATTGCGCCTGGTGGCGGCCGGCATCGATCCGCCCTCGGTGCGGCGCGGCTTCGACAGGCTGACGCGCGAGGCCCTGGCGGCGCTTGAGCCGCAGAGCGGCCCGGTCGATGGCCGCCCGATGCTCGCGCAGCTCGCAGGCGTCGCCGCCGACGGCGACGAAGAGATCGCGGGCCTCGTGGCCGAGGCGGTGGAGCGGCTCGGCCCGGAAGGCGTCGTCAATATCTCCTACCACCAGGGCGTCGATACGACGGTCGACTTCATGCGCGGCATGGCCTTCGAGCACGGCCTGCTCTCGCGCAACTTCCTGCTCAAGGCGGGCGAGACGGAGCTCAAGCTCGACCAGCCGTTCCTGCTCATGTGCCAGGGCGAGCTGACCGAGGCGGCCCAGCTCCTGCCCGCGCTGGAGGCGGCGCGCGAGGGCAAGCGAAGCCTGCTGGTGCTGGCGCAGGACGTCTCCGACCAGGCGCTGGCGGTGATGCTCACCAACCACCGCGAGGGCACGGTGCATTGCGCGGCGGTGAAGGGGCCTGAGTCCGGCATCTACCGCCATGCCGCGACCGACGACGTGGCGGTGCTCACGGGTGGGCGCATGGTCGGGGAGGACACGGGATTGACGCCGGAGAAGGTCGATAGCACGGCGCTCGGCAGCGCCAAGCGGGCGATCGTGGACGGGGTCTCGACCACAATCTTCGGCGGCGGAGGCACACCGGAAGCGGTGGAGCGCCGCGCCGCGCAGATTCGCGACGCCATCGAGCACGAGCGGAAGAGCTACGACCGGGGCAAGTACGAGGCCCGCCTCGCCCGACTGGTCTCGGGCGTCGCCAACATCCGGGTTGGTGGCGTTACGGAGACCGCGTGGAAGGCGCGCTACAAGGCTTGCGAGAACGCGCTGAACACCGCCCGAGCCGCGGCGAAGGACGGCGTGGTGGCGGGCGGCGGCGTAGCGCTCGCGCGCGCGGCCTTTACCATCGAGAACGGCGCCGATGGATCGGCGGAGCCCGAGCGACGCGCCTTCGCCCGTGCCCTGAAGGAGCCCTTCCGCCGGATTGTCGGCGCCGCCGGGTGCGAACCGGCGCTGGCCCTGGAAACATTGAGGGAAGCGCCGGCAGACATCGGCTTCGACGCGCGCGCGGGCGCCTTTCGGCCCTATCGCGAGGCGGGCGTGATTGACGCGACCCGGGTGACGACGACCGCGCTCACCAATGCGGCCGTGACCGCCGGGCAGCTGCTGTCCACGGGTTGCGCGGTCGCCCTCGCCCGCCGGCCTGACGCCGTGTAGGCCAACTTAGTCCGGAGGGGCTTCTTGCACGGCGTCCGCCCGGATGAGCCTGTCCGTCACCTGACCGAACTTCACCAGACTGCCGCTCGGGTCCCACACGTACAGCTCGTCCATGCCCCAGGGCGTTTCGACGACCTCGCCCACATCGATGCGCTTGGCGAAATCTGCGCGCAGCGCGCGAATGTCGTTCACACGGACGTAGCAGGAGGTGTCCTCGGTGACGCGCCTGTCCGCGCAAAGCCAGAAGTGGATCTCGACGTGCTCGCGGATGGCGATGCCGTAGTTGTGGTCGCCAAAGTCGTGGGTTTCGAAACCGAGCCTGTGGAAGAAGTCCAGCGAGGCCGCGATATCCAGCGAAGCGAGCACAGGAATGGCCCGATCGAACATGGAGGTATTACCCGGCACCGGTCACGTTCCTTTCGTTCGGCGTGTGGCGAGCAAGCATCTCTTGCCTACATCGCGCGGCGCAGTCCGTGAACCCTGTGAGAAATCGGGTTAGGCGTCGGTGATGCGGAGGAAGCCGTAGTCGTCCACCCGGAGCGTCTGGCCGGGGTGCACGAGCGTGGTGGCGGTGGCTTCTTCCACGATCAGCGGCCCGGCCAGTTCCGCGCCGGGAGGCAGCCGGTCGCGTTCGTAGACCGCGGCCTCGTGGCGCCCGTCCTCCGCGAAATCGGCCATGCGCGTGGGCCGCGTCGCGGCCTTGATCGAGCGCCCGTCCGCAGCCAGCCTCGTCATCTCCGGCCGCGGAACCTTGGCGGACGCGGTGAGCCGGTAAGTCACGAACTCGACAGGGGTGTCGTCGAGGCGGAAGGTGTAGGTCTTCTCGTGCGCGTCGTGGAAGGCCG
>JAPPNV010000040.1 GCA_028818565.1 Rhodospirillales bacterium
CGGTCTCCTTCGCAACCTGCATGGCGCGTCCGTGCGCGCGGTAGCTCGCGTTCGACTTGGCTGCAGTGCCGAGATAGATCACGGTCTGGGCGATGGCGAGCTCGCCCTCGGGCGATCCCAGCCGCTCGTAGGCCTCCCAGCCCGCGAGGGCCTGGGGCAGCGCTTCCGGGTCCGCAAGCCCCACGTCCTCGACCGCGAAGCGGACCAGGCGCCGCGCGATATAGCGGGGGTCCTCGCCCCCGGCGAGCATCCGCGCGAGCCAGTAGAGCGCCGCATCGGTGTCGGAGCCGCGCAATGACTTGTGCAGCGCCGAGATCAGGTTGTAGTGGCCCTCCTGCGACTTGTCGTAGAGCGGCGCGCGGCGCTGCACGGTCTCCATCAACTGGGGCACGTCGAGCGGCGCGGTGGCGCCGGCGGCAAACAACGCCTCCGCCATGTTGATGAGCGCGCGTCCGTCGCCGTCGGCCATGGCGCGCATCATGGGCCGGGCATCGGGCTCGAGCGGCAGCGTGCGGCCCTCGGCCTGCTCCGCGCGGGTGAGCAGGGTCTCCAGCGCGCTGTCGTCGAGGCGGTTGAGCACCAGCACCGCGCAGCGGGAGAGCAGGGCGCCGTTAAGCTCGAAGGATGGATTCTCTGTGGTAGCGCCCACGAGAATCACGGTGCCGTCCTCGACCACGGGCAGGAAGGCGTCCTGCTGCGCCCGGTTGAAGCGGTGGATCTCGTCGACGAAGAGCAGGGTGCCGGAGCCGCCGGCGCGGTGCTCGCGCGCATCGGCGAACACCTTGCGCAGCTCGGCGACGCCGGAGAACACCGCGCTCAGCGGCGCGAACAGCAGGTCCGTATGATCGGCGAGCAGGCGGGCGATGGTGGTCTTGCCGCAGCCCGGCGGCCCCCAGAGAACGGTCGACGCCAGCGCGCCGCGCGCCACCATACGCCCGAGCGGGCCGTCGGGGCGGAGCAAGTGATCCTGGCCCACCACCTCGTCCAGCGTGCGCGGCCGCAGCCGGTCGGCCAACGGCCTGGGTGCTGAGTCTTCGAACAGACTCGGCGCGTCCTGGGGCGTCATGGCCCGAGTCTACGCGCTCCGCCCGCGCCGTGCAGCCGCCCGGCGCGTGAGGCGCCCGTGGCGCTCAGACCGGTGGCAGGTTGACGGCGGCGACGCGCCAGGCTTCGCCCTTGGCGGGTCCGTCCACGTGGTCGATGCAGGTGATCGAGAGGTTGTCGATGCTGAAGGCGAGCGCACGCTCCGCATCGAGGCCGAGCGCGAGCGCGAGCGCGGCACGGATCGAGCCCCCGTGGGCCACGGCCACGATGTCCCGGCCGGCATACTGTGCCGTCCGGCGCGTAACGGCTTCGCTGACCCGCTCGACCAGCTGGACGAAGCTCTCGCCCTCCGGCGGCGTGATGTGGGCGGGCGCGACCCAATACTTGTGAGCGAGTCCGCTGCCCCGCTCGGAGGCGACCTCGCTCCAGGTCAGGCCATGCCAGGCGCCGAAATCCTGCTCGTCCAGATCCGCCTCGATGAGCCGCTCCGGCACGTCGTGGCCGGCTTCGGCGATCGCGTCGGCGGTCTGATGGGTGCGCAGCAGGTTGCTGGTGAGCCACACGGCATCGCTTGGCAGCGCGCGGGCCAGCCCCTCGAAGCGCGGCCGCTCGCTGGTGTTGGCGGGCACGTTGGTGCGGCCGTAGAGCCGGCCGCCGTGGTCGGTGACGGGTGCGTGGCGCACCCACCACCACCGGGTCACAGTCGTCTTGGTGGTCATCGAACCGCCGCGAGGGTGAGCAGGAACAGGACCTCGGCGAATTGCTGAACGCCGCCGAGCACGTCCCCAGTGTGGCCGCCCACCTGCCGCTCCGCAAGCCAGGCGACCGCGGCGGTGCCGAGGCCCGCGATCAGGAAGGCGACAAGCCCGCTCCAGGTGAGCAGGCCGACGGCGAGCACCGCCGCCAGGGCGAGGCCGGTCCATACGTGGGTCGACGGCGGGCGCCCGGCGTCGGCGGCGAGGCCGTCGGCCCGTGCCGGCTCCAGCCACAGCATGACCGCCGGCATCGCCGCGCGCGAGACGCCGGCGGCGGCGACCATGGCGGCGATCACGAGGCCGGTGTCCTCAAGGTCGGCGATGGCGCCCACCTTGGCCGCCAGCACCACCACCAGCACGATCACGCCGTAGGCGCCGATGCGGCTGTCGCGCATGATGGCGAGCTTGCGCTCCCGGGTCTTGCCGCCGCCGAAACCGTCCGCCATGTCGGCGAGGCCGTCCTCGTGCAGCGCGCCGGTGGCGAGCGCGCCGGCGCCCACGGCGAGCACCGCCGCCACGATATCGGGCAAGCCGATCCCTGCGGCGATCGCATAGACGATGCCGGCAAACAGCCCGATCAGCGCGCCCACGATGGGGAAGGCGCGCACCGCACGGCTGAGCGGCGGGCTGTCGCCCTCCGGCCGCGCCGCCTTCAGCGGCACCCGTGTGAGGAAAAGCAGGGCGGCGCGAAGGTCGGTCCGCCAGACCCGCACCGCGCGGTACGCCTTCTGTTGGAGGGGAGCCTCGTCGCCGTCGTCGTA
>JAPPNV010000338.1 GCA_028818565.1 Rhodospirillales bacterium
GACGGCGCCACCCGCGAGGAGGCGCTCCTCGAAGCCAAGGACCTGCTGCGCGAGCTGTTGGCGACCACGATTCGGGAGGGCGAGCTCCTGCCCGAACCCTCGCACCCCGGCAAGCGGAGGCCTCTGGTCGTCCCGCCCGTGCAGATCGCGCTGAAGACCTAGCTCGGCGCGTAGCTCTCGCGGTTGCCGAGGCTGGAGCCGCCGCAGACCATGATCGCCTGCCCGGTCACGAAGGAGCTGCGCTCGTCGAGGAAGAAGGCGATGGTGTGGGCCATGTCCTCCGGCGTGCCGATGCGGCCGGCCGGGATCGCGGCGAGCGCGGCCCTGGTGCGGGGCGAATCCGGCGGGTTGGCCTCGACGTAGAGCTCGGTCGCCGTCGGACCGGGGCAGATGCAGTTGACCGTGATGCCGTCGCCGCCGAGCTCCAGCGCCCAGGTGCGCGTGAGCCCGATCAGCGCCGCCTTGGTCGCGGCGTAGTTGGTGCGAAGCTCCTTGCCCCGCACCGAGCGGCTGGAGACGTTGACGATGCGCCCGAAGCCCGCGGCCCGCATTCCCGGTGCCAGCGCCTTGGTGCACTGGATGGCGGAGCGCACGTTGAGCGCCATCAGGTAGTCGAAGTCGTCGAGTGCCGCGTCTTCCAGCAGGGCCGGGCGCACGGCGCCCACGTTGTTGACCAGCCGCGTGATGGTCCGCCCGCCAAGCGCCTGCTCCAGCGCCTCTGCCGTGGCCGCCTGATCGGCGAGGTCCACGGCCACGAAGTCGTCCACCGGGTCTTCCGGCTCCAGCACGTCGAAGACCACGACCCGGCAGCCCTCGGCACGGAGCTTGGCCGCCGTCGCCCGGCCGATTCCGCGCGCGCCGCCGGTGATGAGGGCGTAGTCGGTCGTCGCCCGCCCTCCCCTGCGGCGCCGGAGGCGGCCTTACTCCGCCGCCGCCTGCGTGCCGATGGCGGCGTTGACCTTGGGCATGACCTCCTCGGCGAGCAGCGACATGGAGCGCTTCATCCGCTCCTTGTCGGTCCAGTCCTGCGCGGTCAGCATCAGCGTGCCGAAGTGGCCGATCTCGTCGCGCAGCGCCAGGATCTTCTCGGCGACCGTCTCCGGGCTGCCGTAGATGGTGTAGTTGTCGCGGATCGATTCGTGGGTGAGCTCGGCCGGGTCGTCGTCCTGGTTGACGACGAACGGCCCCTTCATCTCGGCGCGCTCGAAGATCCTGAAGAGGTAGCTGAAGTACCAGTCGGTGCTGTCATCGGCCTTCTTGACGAAGGCCTCGGCCGCCTCGTCGGTCTCGTCCACGTGAACGTTGCGCGCGACGCGCCAGATCTCGGGGTCGGTCGGATGGCCCGCCTTGGCTGCCGCATCGGCGTAGACCTGCCAGTGGGACTTGGCCGACCAGGTGCCGATGAAGTTGGCCGAGATCGGGATATAGCCGCGCGAGCCCGCGAACTTGATGGAGCCCGAGAAGGGGCTCATCGCCGAGATGGCCAATGGCGGATAGGGCTTCTGATAGGGCTTGGCCATGTAGCCGAGCCCGATATCCTCGTAGATCCAGTCCTTGAGGGAGATCTGCCAATGCTCGCCGTCGTAATGGTAGGGCGGATCGGAGGTCCAGATATCGACCATGATGTCGATGGCCTCGATCATCATCGAGTTGCGGTCCGCGTCCATCACGCCGAAGATCTCGAAGTCCGGCGGCAGCCCGCCGGGGCCGACGCCGGCGATGTAGCGTCCCTTCGCCAGGTGATCGAACATGGCGATCTGCCCGGCCGTGACCGCCGGGTGGTACTGCGGCAGGCAGATGACGCCGGTGCCGCAGACGATCTGCTCGGTCTGCGGCAGCAAATGCGAGAGGAAGAGCAGCGGCGAGGTGATCTGCTCCGACTTGGAGCTGTAATGCTCGCCCACCCAGGCCTCCGAGAAGCCGAGGCTATCGGCATGGACGATCGCTTCGATATCCTCCATGAGGGTCGTGTGATAGTCCCTCGTGTGGTTGTGGATCGGCATCATGAACAGGCCCAGCTTCATCGATCTCCTCCCTTGCACCGCGGCGATGTGCGCACGAACCCTCGGCCCGCCCGTCGCCGGGCAGCCGGGCGCACCATATACCATCGCATGCGCCGCTGCACCCTAGGCGGCGGGGCTCGCCGGGCGGTGGGAGTCGCCGCGTGATCGGGGCCGGGGCCGTGCCTGCGGCCGAACGCCGCCGGGCGCTGCGTGCGGCGCTCGCAAGCGGCGCGTTGCTGCGCTTCCCCGGCGCATTCGCGCCGATCGTGGCCAAGCTGATCGAGCGCCGGGGCTTCGACGGGGTCTACGTTTCGGGCGCGGCGCTGGCGGCGGACCTCGGCCTGCCCGACATCGGGCTGGTGACGCAGAGCGAGGTCACGGCCCGCGCGCAGGCCATCGCGCGGGCCTGCACGCTGCCCGTCGTCGTGGACGTCGACACCGGCTTCGGCGCCCCGCTCAACGCCGCCCGCACCGTCGCGCTGCTGGAGGAAGCCGGGCTTGCCGGCTGCCACCTCGAAGACCAGGAGAGCCCGAAGCGCTGCGGCCATCTCGACC
>JAPPNV010000304.1 GCA_028818565.1 Rhodospirillales bacterium
ATGGCCATGCCGCCGCCGATGGCGTGGCCCCTGATGGCGCCGACGATGGGCAGAGGCGATTCCAGCATGGCGAGGATCAGCCCCGCCAGTTCGTGAAACATCTCCGTGATCTCGGCGCGCGAGCACGTGAGCGCCCAGTCAAGGTCCAAGCCGTTGCAGAAGAACTTCTCGCCGCCGCAGAGCATTGCGCCGCGGGCATTGCGGTTGGCGTCCGCGACCGCGTGCGCGAGGTCCTGGATGACCGCCGTCGTCAGCGCGTTGGCGGTGCCGCAAGCGATGCGGATGCGCAGGCAATCGTCCGCATGCTCGCACTCGATGTTGGCCACGGCCCTCTCCTTGCTCGTGCCGCTCAGCCCTGGCGCGGGCGGAAGCGCGGCAACGTCAACGTCTCCGTCACGCGGTCGAACACCGCCTCGACCGGGAGCCCGACGCGGAGCGCATCCGCCGGGCACTCGACGATGTTGGCGGTCAGCCGCACGCCTTCCGCAAGCTCGATTTGCGCCACGGCGTAAGGGATATCGGCCTTGAATGCGGGAAACCAGTCCTGGTGAACCACGGTCCAGGTGGAGACCGTGCCGTGACCCTGCGCTTCCTCCCAGCCGATCCGCTCCGAGAAGCAGGCGGGGCAGACTGGGCCGGGCGGCCAATGCCACGCCGCGCAGTCGCCGCAGCGGGGCAGGCGGAGTGCGCCCTCGTGAGCGCTTTCCCAGAAGCGCGCGTTGTCCGGGTTGATCCTCGGCGTGGGTTTCTCGTAGGCGCTCATCGGCCGGCCCCGATCCCGTCAGTTCCGCAGGATGACGGAATCGCCCCAGGCCGTCGCCCATTGCAGGGCGCGGACGGCGGCGATCTGGCGCGGCCCGGCGTCGCCCCGCAACTGGCGCACCATCTCGCAGAGCGAGTTCCAGCCCGCCACGTGAGCTTCCGAGAGCAATCCGCCGGAGGTGTTGACCGGAAGCACGCCGCCGGGGCCGATCCGTCCATCCTGCACGAACGCCGCCGCCTCGCCGGCTGCGCAGAAGCCGAAGCGCTCCAGCACGAACAGCACCAGCGGCGAGAAGGCGTCGTAGGTGTAGAGGCCCTGGATTGCCTCGCGCGGGATACCGGCCGAGCGGTAGACCGCAAGATCGCGCACCGCCGGTTGGTTCGGGCGCACCCCGCTCTGCTGATTGATGCCGAGACCCGGCGGAGCGAAGATGAACTCGTCGCGGCCCGCCGCCATGCCCTGCATCCCGGCGACGAAGACGGGGCGTTGCCTGAGATCGCCGGCGCGCTCGGCCGTCGTCACCAGCACCACGGCTGCACCGTCGCTCACGATGCAGCAATCGAAGAGCCGGAGCGGGTCCACCACCATGCGCGAGGCCTGGTGGTCGGCGACGCTCATGGGCTTCCGCATCACTGCCTGCGGGTTGAGGCGCGCGTGGGCGCGGAGCGCCACCGGCACCGCCGCGAGCTCGGCGCTGGTGGTGCCGTAGAGTGCCATGTAGCGCTGCATGGCGAGCGCGGCGCCGCCCGCCGGCGCAGTCAGCCCGTAGTGCGGCGTCTCCGCATGGGTGCCGCCGGTCTCGCGGTAGCCTTCGAAGTCGTGCGGCCCGCCCAGGATGTCGCGCTCGCGGGTGAAGCTCAGCACGTTCACGCAGGCGACGACGTTCGCCATGCCGGTTGCGACCGCCATCGCCGCCGTCTGCAGGCTGCCGGTGACGAAGCGGCCGTGGGTCCAGGCCTGGTTGACGAAATCGATCTCCAAGCCGAAGGCCTGGGCAACCTGGTCGTAGTCGACGCCGAGCGGCCAGCCGATATGGATGGAGAGGCCGTCGATGTCGCTCCGCTCGAGGCCAGCGTCCGCAAGCGCCGCCCTGAGCGCCTCCGCACCGAGCGCGAGCTGGCTCTCGGGCAAATGGCGGCCGAATCTGCTGGTGCCGATGCCGACGATTGCCGCCTTGTCGCGCAGCGCCTCCGACATCACGCCGGGTCCGTGTCGAAGAACTCGACGAGGCGGGCCTTCTGCAGCTTGCCGGTGGTGGTGAGCGGCAGGGCGCCGGCGTCGACGAAGCGGTACTCCCGCGGCACCTTGTAGGCGGCCAGGTGCGCGGCGCAATGGGCGGCGAGCGTCTCCGCCGAGCACGCGGCCCCGTCGCGCGCCACGATGACGGCGGCGACACGCTGGTCGCGCTCCGGGTCCGGCAGGCCGATCACGTAGGCGAGCTCGACCTCTGGCACCTCGGTCAGCACCGCCTCGACCTCCGCCGGGGAGACGTTGATGCCGCCGGTCTTGATCATCTCCTTGAGCCGGCCGCGGAAGTGCAGGAAGCCCTCGTCGTCCAGCAGCCCGAGGTCGCCGGTGCGGAAGTAGCCGTCGCGAAAGCTCCGCTCGTCCAGCGCCGGGTCCTTGTAGTAGCCGCAGGTGACGTAGCCCTTGACCAGGATTTCGCCGACGGAGCCTGTGGGGAGCGGCGAGAGGCTTTCAGGATCGGCGATCACGATATCGACGCCCGGCAGGGCCCGGCCGACCGTGTTGAGCCGCTTCTCCAGCGGGTCGTCCACGTCGGTGACGTTGGA
>JAPPNV010000390.1 GCA_028818565.1 Rhodospirillales bacterium
GGCAACTTCGTCGCCCCGCACAAGATCCGCGAAGCGAGCGATCTCCTCGCGGTGCACGGCGATTGTAGCAGTGTCGACACACCGCCCGGTTGTGGGCCAGCTCACGGGTTCCGCGTAAACGTAGAAGAGGATGGGCCTGAGGCCGTGACGCCGGCCGGATCGATGAGCCTCGGAACGCAGACCGAAGGCATGCTTGACCAGTTGCGCAGCATCGAGAAAGTCAAACAGCCGCGGGTTCTCGCGAAGCCGATCCCGGACGCGCTCAAATCGGGTCATGCGATCACCCCAGACAGGACGCCAATAGGCACCGCTGAGGCTCGCCGCCTTGCCGCCGCGAAAGGGCTCGAAGCGCTTGGACTCGATGCCGATGAGCGCCGAGGGTGTGACCACGAGACAGTCCAGCACCGGGTGGCGCCCGCCGCGCCACGGGAATCGAACCGCCTCTTCGAGAGATAGCGAACAGGCGGGCCACGATAAGTTCGAACAGCCGGGCAAGGGCGGCAGCGCCTGCGGCCGGTGGAGAAAGAACCCGAAGGCGTTGGCGGCGAGGGCGGCGGAGGACTCCGGGCTGTCGAACTTGCCGCTGGCGATCTCGTTGCCCGGCGCAGCGTCGATGATGCGCTCGATGTCCGCACCTGGAACGCCCGGCAGAAACCTGTTTGCCGGTGCCGTGGATGCTGGCGTTGAACGGCTCGGCGCACTGCTGGCTGTGCGATTTTCAGCGGCCATGAGATTTGTGACAGTCAAGGTCGGCCAGGGCAGCGCGGAAATCGCTCATGCGGACCCTCCGTTCATCCCCTCCGCCGCCGCCTCGTGCACCACGGTGACGAGTTCGTCAAGTTCAGTTCCGGCAATTGCTCAGCGTTGAATCCGGCTACGGCAAACTCAACTGGGTGTCGGGGCCGATGGGAACGGGGCCTGAGACGACCCGCTTCACCGCGATATCGGTCGCCGCGCTCAGTCGGATGGGCGCTCGACGCGCAGGCATCGTGCCGTGAATCGTCCTCGCTGCGGCGATACTCCTTCTCCATGCGCTCACTGTGAAGTTTGCCACGGCGAGGTCTGCCGTTCATCGCCCACGAGGAAAGCGACGGTGCGGTGCTGAAACCGATTGGCGCCTCCGGCGCCGGGGAGCTCGGTAGGTCCGATCGCTCCACCCGGTGGAAGAAACAGCGGGTCTCGGAAGCAGGAGAAATGGGATGGACGCCTCCCACCCCCTGATGTTCGTGTGCCGGAGGGTTGAGGTGGACCCTCGCGGGCCGACGGCATCAAAGTGCCAAGGGTCGAAGAGCAAGCTCTTCGCGGGCAAACCGGAGGGTCCGAGATGAAGACTAGCAGAACCGTCGTCGGGGTGGATACGGCGAAGCGTGTGTTCCAGCTGCACTGGGTCGACATGGAGACCGGCGAGATCGTGGATCTGAGGCTGACGCGGGCGAAGTTCCTCGAGCATTTCGCCAATCTCGCACCTTGCGTGGTTGCGATGGAGGCGTGCGGCGGCTCGCAGCACTGGGCGCGCCGGCTTCGGGAGCTCGGCCACGATCCCTGGCTGCTGCCGGCCAAGGCGGTGCGGCCCTTCGTGTCCGGCAACAAGAACGACGCGCACGACGCGCGGGCGATCTGGACGGCGGCGCAGCTGCCGGGCGTCCGGACGGTTGCGGTGAAGAGCGAGGAGCAGCAGGCGGCTCTGGCGCTACACCGGATGCGCCAGCAGTTGGTGAAGTTCCGCACCGCGCAGATCAGACCGCGATCCGCCAAGCCTGAATGACGCCTGGGGCGAAGAGCCCACGGGAGAAATGAGGCGCGGATCGGCGGATTCCATCAGGGCCAGCGGATACGAAGCCCCGCACCAAAGGCCGGATACAAAACTGCAACCTGCCTGACTGTCACAGCCAAATCGGTCCTTGCGTCCCGGGAGGCGTCCATACAACAGCGTCATGATCCGAAGCTTATGTCGGCAAGTCGAGCAAGCCGCCGATTAGGTCTTCCGCTCCATGGTGCGCCGCCGACAAGACTGCGCTTGCCGGCGGCGACCGGGGCGCGAGATGCATGTGCTTGACCGGCCGAAGTCACGCTATTCCGAGGCCGCCTCGTCATCCACCACTGGCTCGCCAGGAACGCCGGGAACGATGGTGGCGACATGCTTGAGGATTTTGTCGACCTCCTTGTTGCGTCCGGCAGCGATCATGTCGAGCGCGATGGCCTGCGCCGTGAAGACCGAGGCGCGCGCGACCTGGATTTGCACCTCCGACTGCGGCCACTCCATGGTCTCCAGCCAGCGCCCGGCGAGCTCGGCGAGAAGCCGGTTGGCGGTAATGTCCTTTTCTCCGGCGGCCACTTCGAGGCTTTTCCAGAGCTCTTCGTCGATGCGGATGTGCTTGCTGATCGTCCCGGGCATGGCTGGGGATCCCTTTTCAGAGCCGACGTGCACACCATTGTCCGTGAAGCGGCAGGCATTCGCGACGCCGATTCGTGTTCACCACGACCCAGGAGCCGGTTGTGTCCCGGCGCGTGGTGTAGGAGTTCTGGCTCCCGCTGGTAGCTGTGG
>JAPPNV010000109.1 GCA_028818565.1 Rhodospirillales bacterium
CTCATGCTCGTCGCCGGCAAGGACATCGAGGGCGCGGTGCAGAGGCTGGCACAGATGGCGCGCGCCGCCGGCATTCACCTGATCATGGCGACGCAGCGGCCCTCGGTCGATGTCATAACCGGCACGATCAAGGCCAACTTCCCGACGCGAATCAGCTTCCAGGTCACGTCCAAGATCGACAGCCGCACCATTCTGGGCGAAGCGGGCGCCGAGCAGCTGCTGGGCCAGGGCGACATGCTCTATCTCGGAGCCGGCGGGCGCGTGATGCGGGTGCATGGGCCGTTCGTGAGCGACGCCGAGGTTGAGCGTGTGACCGACTTCCTGCGCGCCAACGGGCGGCCCAACTACGTCGATGGGATCACCGAGGAGCCCGAGCCGAGCGCCGCCGGGATCGACGAGAGCGGCGACGAGGACCCGCTCTACGACCGCGCGGTGGCGCTGGTCGCGGCCGAACGCAAGGCGTCCACCAGCTTCGTGCAGCGCCACCTCCAGATCGGCTACAACCGGGCTGCCCGGATCATCGAACGGATGGAGAGCGAGGGCGTCATCAGCCAGGCCAACCATGTCGGCAAGCGCGAGGTGCTGGTCTCCGACTACTCTGCCGGCTGAGTTTCAACGACCTGTGATTGTTCGCGCGACCTGCGCGCCCTACATTCCACACTATGCCGAAGTTGATCCGCGCTGCCGCGCTCCTCTGCCTCGCCCCACTGCTCGCTGCGTGGCTTGCCGCCGCCCAGCCGGCGCAGGCCCAGTCGGACTCCGCCCTCTTCGACGAGGCGCAGGAGGAGACGCTCGCCGCCGTCGAGCGCTATCTCAACGAGCTCCAGACCCTGAGGGCGGATTTCTCACAGGTCGGGCCGAAGGGCGAGGTCGCCGAAGGGGTGATCCATATGCGCCGGCCGGGCCTGCTCCGCGTGGAATACGCGCCGCCCGTGCCGGTGCTCATCGTGGGCGATGGGTTGTGGATCCACTATCACGACAAGGAGCTAGGCCAGGTCAACGACTGGTTCATCTACGAGACCCCGCTCGGCGCACTCACCAGGGAGGTGACGCGTTTCGGCGAGGACTTGGAAGTCACCGCAGTCGAGGAGCGCGACGGACGCATCGAAGTCACCGTGGTGCACGAGGACGATCCCAGGGGTGGGAGCCTGACCCTGATCTTGGATACTGAGCCGCTACGCCTGACCCGTTGGCGGGTGACCGACGCCCAAGGGCTCGTGACCACCGTCTTCCTGCACGGTCTCAAGACCAATATCAGGCTGCCGCGCAGGCTCTTCGTGTTCGACGACCCGCGCAACAAGCGACCTCAAAACCGATAAGAAAGCCGCGCAACCGCGCAGCCGCTCGGCCGCTCGGAGGCGGGGCTTGATAGAGCGATCTCTGCCAATGGGTGAGTGGGCCTGGCACCGTCGGGTCTGGCGCCTGGCCTGGCCGATGGTGGTCTCCAACCTGTCGATCCCGCTGCTCGGCGCGGTCGATACGGCGGTCATCGGCCATCTGCCCGAGCCCCACTTCCTCGGCGCTGTCGCGGTCGGCGCGCTGATCTTCAACACTCTCTATTTTGGCTGCAACTTCCTGCGCATGGGCACCACGGGGCTCACCGCCCAGGCATTCGGTGCCCGCGACTGGAACGAGGCCCGCGCCATGCTCGCCCGTGCGCTCCTCATTGGCCTCGCGATCGCGCTGGTGCTTCTGGCTGCGCAGGGGACGATCGGCTGGCTCGCTTTCTATCTAATCGAGCCGAGCGAGGCGGTCGCCGGCGAGGGCGCGCGCTACTTCTTCATCCGCATCTGGGGAGCGCCTGCCACGCTCGCCAACATCGCCCTCGTCGGCTGGTTCATCGGAATGCAGAACACCCGCGCGGCGTTGACGTTGCTGCTGACGGTGAACGGCATCAACATCGTATTGGACCTGGTGCTGGTACTCGTCTACGAGCTCGGCGTCCCGGGCGTCGCATGGGCCACGGTAGCCGCCGACTATTCCGGGCTGATCCTCGGCCTCGCCGTCACCGCTCGCCTCGCCCAGCGCCACGGCGGCCGGTGGCGTGCGCGCCTCGTGCTCGACGTCGCCGCCATACGGCGATTTCTCGGCATCAACCGCGACATCTTCCTGCGCACGCTCTTCGTGATCACGGCGTTCGCGCTGTTCACGACGCTGAGCGCGCGCCAGGGCGACGTGGTGCTCGCCGCGAATGCCGTGCTGCTCAACTTCGTCATCTTCCTCAACTTCGGGTTCGACGGCTTCGCCTTCGCTGTCGAGGCGCTCACCGGCCGCGCCCTCGGCGCCAAGCGGCGCGACGATCTGACCCACGCCGTCCGGGCCTGCTTCTTCTGGTGCTTCGCGCTCGCCCTTCTCACGGTCGTCGTCTACGGCCTCGCCGGCGCACCGATTATCCGCGTACTCACCGATATGGAGGATGTGCGCGCCGTGGCCTACGTCTTCCTGCCCTGGTTGATCGTGCTCCCCCTGGTAGCGGTCTGGGGTATTTTCCTCGACGGCGTGTTCACCGGCACCACGCGCACCGCCCACATGCGCAACAACA
>JAPPNV010000382.1:0-1729 GCA_028818565.1 Rhodospirillales bacterium
GCGGCGCGCTGCAACGCCGCCCGTTGCAGCTCCAGATATGCCGCGACCTTCTCCGGCGTGGGATCGAGGATCGCCTCGGCGCGGGCCTCTTCGAGGGCCCGTCGCAATTCCAGAATGCGCTCGGTTGCGGGGGTGTCGTGTTCAACGGCAGGCGGATCCGGCTCCGTTGGCGGCGGCTCGGCTTCCCGCCGTTCCTCCTCCCGGTCGCAGTAGAAGTGCCAGCCGAGCGAACCGCCGGAAGCCGGAGCCTGTCCCGGACCCGTTCCGGGATCCTCGCACCAGGACCGCCATTCCCCGGCACGCGTGTCTCCGGCACGCGTGTCCCCGCCCGCCGCCGGGGCGCCGAGCGCCGCCCAGACGCCAAGCGCCGCAAGCAGGCGTTTCAGGGCGCGCGCCGTCATGGTTGCCGCCCGTAGAAGTCGCGCACGCGGTCGCGCATGACCGACTGCGTGTCGCCGGCCTCGGGCAGCGTCACCGCCGGCTCCCGCGACCCGTCCATCAGGTCCTGCGTGAACTCCGAGAGATCGAGCGCCTGCTGGTGCAGGATGCGCCCGAGCTTCGAGCCGAACACGCACCACGCCCGCGAACGGCGGATGCAGGCGCCGAAGAAGGTGCGTTTCGAGCAGTACCGTCCGAGATAGTGGGTGTTGCCGGCGTTGCGCTCCTCGGCCAGTTCGCGCTCCGAGGCCGAGCAGTTGCCGAGACCGATGAGCAGCCCATTGTTCCTGCAGCAGTTGGCGAGCCCGAACAGCTTGATGTGGCAGGCGCGGCGCTCGCCGGTGAAGAAGCGGAGATTGTCGCGGTCGAACTCCTCGCCGCCGAGCTCCAGCGCCATGTTGAGCCGGGTGGTGGCCTCGACGAAGCCGGTATTGGCCTCGGGCGCCACCGTCTCGCAGCCGGCCCCGACGCACCAGCGGACGGAACCACAGCTCCCGCCGCGGTTCGCATCGGGAAGGTCCGCGCCGCAGTCGGCCACGCTCCCGGAGGCGAGATTGCCGGCGCCATGGGCGGCATTGCCGGGATCGGCGGCGACGGCCTTGCCGCGTGCGACGCCGGGATCGCCCGCCGTCACGGGCACGTCGGGCCGGCCCGTCACGCCCTCGATCACGCTGCGTCCGGCCTGCCCGCCGGGATCGTCCGGATCGGCAAGCCGCGCCCGGCCTTCGCTCTCCAGCGCGTCCGCGCCGATGCTCCGCTCAGGAACATTCGTACCCGCATAGCCCGGCACAGTTGCGGCGTTCGACGAGTCCCTTGCGATCGCGCCGGCGGCGGCCGTGCCGGCATTGCCGATGGCGCGGGCTTCCGATTTGGGATTGCCCGCATGAGAGGCCCCGCCGAAGACGATCCAGAGCAGGAAGGCGAACACCGCCGCCAGGATTGTCCACCCGATCACGCCCGTCATCCCGGGAGACCGCGCTTTCCGGAAGGCCGGTTTCCGCGTCATCGCCCGTCCCCCGTCAGCCGTTCGAGATACGCCTTCGCCACCTCGCGCCCGGTATCGCCCTCGGCGGCCACCGCCTCCAGCGCCGCGATGAGGCCGATATTGCCGGCCACCAGATCGTGCGGCGGGGCGGGGTCCCCGGAACAGCCGCGGCTCTCGCAGGGCGGCACACCGCCCGGCACGACGACCACCGCCGGCACCCGTTCGATGCCGAACAGGCGGAACAGGCGGGGGTCGATGGCGACTCCGGTGTCAATGCCCCCGAGACGCACACCGACGGCCTTGGCG
>JAPPNV010000382.1:1739-2534 GCA_028818565.1 Rhodospirillales bacterium
AGCACCAGCGGTGTGCCCGTTCGGGCCGCTTCATGCGCCCACTGCCGCCAGCTCACCGCCGGTGCGGACAGGCTGGTGAAGATCAGCACTTCCGCCGAGGCGGGGCGTGGGGCCGAAAAGGCATCCGCATGGCGTTCGGCCGGGAGGGAACCGGTCTGCCCGGGAACGGTCCGACGCGCGGTGTCGCCAGATTTCTCCAGCGCGCGGTCGACGACGGAGCGCGTCCAGGCGCCGAGCGAATTCGGGTCATTGCCGGCCGCCTTGCGCAGCACTTCCTCGACCAGACGCGATGCGTCCTCTTCGGGGCCAGCGGGGGGCATTTCATCCGCCCGGGCCGGACAGGCGCAGGCGCCGACCAACAGCATGGCTGTCAGCAGAAGAGCGATTCCGGGTCTTGAAGAGAAGGTCGTCATGGCATCGTCAGCGGTGCAATTGGCGTCGTGTTTCATCGGGTTCAGAGCAGGCAACAATTCGCCTTGCGCCACAGCAGGTAGCCGAAGCTCTCGCCGGAGACCGGTAATTCGCGGAGCGATTCCCAGAGCACCGAGGACCGCCCCGTCGGATTGCAGCCGGTCATCGGCGTCGTCGCCGGCACCGGCTCGGTCATCTGCCAGCGGTACTGGCTCTTGCGCATCACCGGCATCGGGTAGCGCCCGCAGAGCGCCTGCGAGCCCGACGTGCCCCAGGCGAGACCGGCGCGGTGCAGCCGGTAGACCAGCCGCTGGCCCGCCAGCAGCGAGGCCTGCACGCCGCCCACATGCGCCGCCACGTTGCCGGTCAGCGGATACATCCCGC
>JAPPNV010000210.1 GCA_028818565.1 Rhodospirillales bacterium
GCGGACCGGGGCGCGCTGGCCCGCCTTCTGGCCGATGAGGTCGCAACGGTGCTGGAAGGAGCGATTCGAGACACCGGCCGCGCCGCGCTGGCGGTGCCGGGCGGCACCACGCCTGCGGCGTTCCTCGCCGCGCTCGGCGGCCGTGCGCTCGACTGGGCGGCCGTTGCGGTGACGCTCACCGACGAGCGCTGCGTCCCCGCCGATCATCCGCGCTCGAACCGGCGCCTGCTGGACGAGACGCTGTTCGCCGGCACCGCCCGCGCCGCGCGGTTCGTGGCGCTCGACGACGCGCAGGCGCTCTCGGCGCTCCTGCCGCTCGATGCTTGCGTGCTGGGGATGGGGGAGGATCTGCACATCGCCTCGCTCTTCCCCGGTGCCGACCGCCTGGGCGAGGCGCTTTCGGCGGACTGCGGCACGCCGACGCTCCGGCTGCACGCCCCCGGTGCGCCGGAGGCACGCATCAGTCTGACAGCCCCTGTGCTGACCGGGGCGGGCCGGTGCTTCGTGTTGATCCACGGCGCTGAGAAACGCGCGGCGCTCGATCAGGCCGGAGCAGCGGCAGGCCCTGCCGATGCCCCGGTCCGGCTGGTTCTCGACGCGCCGCACCCCGCCACCGTTTACTGGGCGCCGTAAGCCAACGATCGGGAGAGCCCGATGCCACTGAACGATACCGTGCACCAGGTGACCGAGCGGATCCGCGCACGGAGCCGGACCGCCCGCACCGATTATCTCGGGCGCATGGCCCGGGCCGCCGACGCGGGGCCCGCGCGCGCGCATCTCTCCTGCGGCAACCTCGCGCACGCCTTCGCTGCGAGCCCTGGCGCGGACAAGGCGCGCCAGGCCGAGGGCTCCGCCGGCAACATCGGCATCGTCACCGCCTACAACGACATGCTCTCGGCCCACCAGCCGTTCGAGGGCTATCCCACGCTGATCCGCGACGCGGCCCGGCAGGCCGGCGGCACCGCGCAGGTCGCGGGCGGCGTGCCGGCCATGTGCGATGGTGTGACCCAGGGCCAGCCGGGCATGGAGCTTTCGCTCTTCAGCCGCGACGTGATCGCGCTCGCAGCCGGCGTCGCGCTTTCGCACAACTGCTTCGACGCCGCGATCTTCCTCGGCGTCTGCGACAAGATCGTCCCCGGTCTCGTGATCGCGGCCGCCACCTTCGGCCATATCCCGGCGATCTTCGCGCCGGCGGGGCCGATGACCTCGGGCCTGCCCAACGACGAGAAGGCCGCCGTGCGCCAGCGCTACGCCCGCGGCGAGATCGGCCGGGACGAGCTGATGGCCGCCGAGATGGCGTCCTATCACGGCCCCGGCACCTGCACGTTCTACGGCACGGCGAACTCCAACCAGATGCTGATGGAGTTCATGGGCCTGCACCTGCCGGGCGCGAGCTTCGTCAATCCCGGCACGCCGCTGCGCGAGGCGCTCACGCAAGCGGCGGCGCGGCGGGCGCTGGAGATCACCGCCAGCGGCAACTCCTACACGCCCACGAGCGCGGTGCTCGACGAGCGCGCCTTCGTCAACGGCATGGTCGGCCTGCACGCCACGGGCGGGTCCACCAATCTGACCCTGCACCTCATCGCGATGGCCCGTGCCGCGGGCGTGCTGATCGAGTGGGGAGACATGGCGCAGCTTTCCGCCGTCACGCCGCTGATGGCGCGGGTCTATCCCAATGGCCTCGCCGACGTGAACCACTTCCACGCCGCCGGCGGGCTCGGCTTCATGATCGGCGAGCTGCTGGAGGCCGGGCTGCTGCACGGCGACGTCCGCACCGTCGCCGGCGACGGTCTGGCCCGCTATACCGAGGAACCGGTGCTGGGCGACGACGGGCTCGCCTGGCGCGAGGGCACGCGCGCGAGCCTGAACGAGAAGATCCTGCGCCCCGCAGCCGATCCCTTCCAGCGCACCGGCGGGCTCACCGTGCTGGCCGGCAACCTCGGCCAGGCGGTGATCAAGACCTCGGCGGTCAAGCCCGAGCACCACGTCGTCGAGGCCCCGGCCCGGGTGTTCCACGATCAGGAGGAGATCAAGGCCGCGTTCCGCGACGGTGAGCTCGAGCGCGATCTGGTCTGCGTGCTGCGCTTCCAGGGCCCGCAGGCCAACGGCATGCCCGAGCTGCACGCGCTGACGCCGGTCCTGGGCTCCCTGCAGGACCGCGGCTTCCGCGTGGCGCTGGTCACCGACGGGCGCATGTCCGGCGCGTCGGGCAAGGTGCCGGCGGCCATCCACGTCACGCCCGAGGCCGCAGCGGGCGGGGCGATCGCGCGGGTGCGCGACGGCGACGTGCTCCGGCTCGATGCCACAGCCGGCCGGCTCGACGTGCTCGGCGATGCCGAGGCGTTCGCTGCTCGCGCGCCGGCAGAGGCCGATCTTTCCGCCAATGCCAGCGGCATCGGGCGCGAGCTCTTCACCGCCTTCCGCAGCAACGTCGGCCCCGCGGAAGCCGGTGCCGCGGTGGTCGTCTAAAGCGTTACCTGCTTATCCCTGATTTTCATCCAGCGATGAGGGTTCGGTAGGGCAGCGGGCTG
>JAPPNV010000011.1 GCA_028818565.1 Rhodospirillales bacterium
CCGCCACGAGATGGCGAGGATGCAGATTTCGCCCGAGCAGGGCGCACTGATGGCGCTGCTGGTGGAGTTGATCGGCGCCAGTCGCGCGCTCGAAATCGGCGTCTTCACCGGCTACAGCGCGCTGGTGGTGGCAAGCGCCATGGGCGCGGATGGTCGGCTCACGGCGCTCGACGTCAACGCGGACTATGCCGAGACCGCGCGGCGCTTCTGGTCCGAGGCAGGCGTTGCGGAGCGGATCGAGCTTCGCCTCGGCGACGCACGGGAAAGTTTGGCTGCGCTTCGCGCGGACGGCCTCGACGGCGTTTACGACTTCGCCTTCATCGACGCTGACAAGTCAGGCTACGACATCTACTACGAGCACTGTCTCGCCCTGGTGCGTCCCGGCGGCCTGATCCTGATCGACAACAGCTTCTACATGGGCCAGATCGCGGAACCGGAACGCTGGGGCGAGAACGCGCATGTCGTCGATGCCCTGAACAAGAAGATCAGGGGCGACGAGCGCGTGTCGATGGTATTGCTGCCCATCGGCGACGGCCTCACGATCTGCCGCAAGCGCAGCTAACTTCATTTCCCTCAGTCGCCGGGCGCGCGCTTCGGGCCGCTGCGCGGTTCGGTCCCCCAATGACCTGCACGTAGCGGACGCTGGGTTCGCTTTGCCTGCGACGCGGCCTGCTCTACGGTGCGCGGCGGGAGGTGGGCGATGGATGCAAAGGCGAAAGCACTGGCGGCGGCGGCGGCGGTGGACGAGGCCAGGCTCTGGTCCCGGCAGATGACGATGGCGGAGATCGGTGCGACCGAACGCGGCGGGGTAAACCGGGCCGCGCTCTCCGACGAGGACAGGGCCGCCCGCAGGCTGATGGTGCAGTGGGCGGGCGATCTCGGCTTCGAAGTCGCGACCGACGACATCGCGAACCTCTACATCCGCCTTCCCGGCAGGCAGGCGGACGCGGCGCCCGTGGTGACGGGGAGCCACCTCGACAGCCAGCCGCGCGGCGGCAAGTTCGACGGCGCCTACGGCGTGATCGGCGGCTTCGAGGCGCTTGAGGCCATCGCGCGGGCCGGGATCGAGCCCGAGCGACCTATCGACCTCATCGCATGGACCAACGAGGAGGGCGGACGCTTCCAGCCGGGCGCCATGGGGTCTGCGGTGTTTTCCAGCGTGCTCAAGCTGGAGGATCAGCTCAGCACCGAGGACCGCGAGGGGGTGACGCTCGAAGACGCGCTCGCAGAGACCCTCGCTTCCACCCCAGGGCTGCCGCACCGCCCCTTCGGCCATCCCTTCGCGGCTTACGTCGAGGCGCATATCGAGCAGGGCCCACGGCTGGAGAACACCGGCACGACCATCGGCGCCGTGACCGGGATCCAGGGCCTCTACTGGTTTACCGTGGAGGTGAGGGGCGAGGAGGCGCATGCCGGCACCACCCCGCTCAAGGGGCGCAAGGACGCGCTTAAGGCGGCGGTCCACATGGTTCACGCGCTCGAGGGACTCATGGCCGACGAGACCGACACGGTGCGCTTCACCGTCGGCCGCTTCGAATGCCACCCGGGTTCGCCTGCCACGGTGCCGAGCCGCGTGCTTTTCACCATCGACTTCCGTCATCCCGACCCGGCGGTGATCGAGCGCATCAGGCTCAACATCGAGCCCGTGTGCCAGGCCCGCGCGCGCGGCTGCGCGGTCAGCATCCGACCCACCATCGAAAACGCGCCCCTCGTGTTCGATCCGGCTCTGATCGACATGGTGGAGGACTACGCCGCACGCCTCGGCCATTCGGTGATGCGGATGCCCTCCGGCGCGGGTCACGATGCGGGCCACATCAACCATCTTTGCCCCACCGGCATGATCTTCGTGCCCTGCGAGCGGGGCGTCAGCCACAACGAGGCCGAGAACGCGACGCCGGCCGACCTTGCCGCGGGCGCCCGGACGCTGGCCGCCTGCCTCGTCGACCTCGCGAACCAGGAGTAGCCATGAGCGAACGCAGAAGCGAGTACGCGCTGTTCGATCCGGAGGCGATCGATGCCATGCGGCCCGTGATCCGCGGGCATCGTCACGCGATCGTCGCCGGGCACTACCTCGCCGCGGAGGCGGGCTTCGCGATCCTGGAGGCGGGCGGGAACGCCATCGATGCAGGCGTCGCCGCGGGCATCGCCCTCGGCGTCGTGCACAGCGATCTCGTCAACGTCGCGGGTGTTGCGCCGATTATCCTCTACAGCGCGAAGACCGGGCAGGTGGAGACCATCAGCGGCCTCGGCACCTGGCCGGCTGCGGTGACGCCCGATCTCTTCATGCGCGAGCACGACGGGCACATCCCGGTGGGCCCGCTGCGCACGGTCGTGCCGAGCGCGCCGGACGCCTGGATCACCGCGCTGGAGCGCCACGGCACCATGACCTTCGGCGAGGTGGCTGAGGCCTCGATCAGGCTCGCGCGCGACGGCTTCATCATGTACCCGCTGATGGCGAGCGTCATCGGCAAGAAGGTCGAGGCCTACAGCCGCTGGCCGTCGAACGCCGAAATCTAT
>JAPPNV010000310.1 GCA_028818565.1 Rhodospirillales bacterium
TCGCCTTCGAGATGGACCATGTGGCCGGTCGATGCGCGCTGGCGGATCGCGCGTGCTTCCACGTAGGTCGGCGAGTCGTACCAGGCTGCGGCACGCGCGGGACTCTCGAACTCCAGCAGCACCAGCCGGCCGGGCTGCCAGCCGCCCACGATCACCTCGTGCTCGCCGCCGCGCACGAGGAAGCACCCGTCGAACGCCGCGATCGAGCCCGGAGTGAGCGCGCGGTAGTCCGCGTAGGTCTCGGGATCGGTCACGGTCACATCGGCGATCACATAACCTGGCATGTCGGCCGTCCTCAGAAGGGTTCAGGGTCGGCGAAGCGGCGGAGCACGTTGGTCGTGAGCTTCGCGATGTTGTTGTCGTAGCCGTTCCACGGCAGGCTCGCGGGGTAGCAGATCGAGCCCACCGAGAAGACTGCGCCGCCGTTCGGCGTCTCGTAGAAGACCATGTCGGCCTTGACCTTCTCGTGCTCGGTGCCGCCGAGGCCGGAATGGTTCACAAGCACCTCCTCGTTCACCACCAGATAGAGGTCGGTGTGGTCCTCCGAGCGAGCCAGGACCAGCGCGTGCGGCGGCGTGCCGAGGCGGGGGTCGGTGGCATCGAGCTCGTTGCCGGCAGCTCCCTCGCCGTGATAGCCGAAGTCGCCCAGCAGCTCGTCCTTGCCGATTCCCTCGAAGATGAACCCCGCGCGAGGGTCGAAGCTCCCCGGCATGCGCCGGTAGTAAGAGGACTTGTCGAAGCCCTCGGCGACGAAACCGACGCCCGCTAGCCGCTGGGGCGCGAAGTCCCCCTGATGGCGCCAGATACCGCCGTATTCGCCCGTGAAGCTGTGATGGTACTCGCCGGGGTCGGCCTCCCAGGTGCGGATCGCAGCCTCGCAGCGGCGCACCTCGATCACGCCGGGCAGCTCCTTGTGCATGGCGACGCGCCAGTAGAAGCCGTTACCGCCGAGATACATCAGCCGGCCGCCCTGCTGGGTGAAGCCAAACACGGCGTCGCGCATGGCCTTCGAGTAGTACTCCGGGTGGCCGCCGGTGATCAGCACGTTGTAGGGCTTGAGCAGGTCGATGCCCTCGCGGTGGACGTCCTCGTCGGTGATGACGTCGTGCTCGAAGCCGAAGTGCGTGAGCCAGTCCTCCACGTACATGTCGAGGATGAACTCGCGCGCGTTGGTCGAGTCCTCGCCGGCGCAGGCCCAGGGCGTCTCCGCCTTGGGCCGCATGTTGAGGATCGGGCGGAGCCGCGACGAATAGCAGACGCCGCTGCCATCTGAATGGGTGTCGTAAAGCGAGGAGCCGTATTCGCGATGCTCATTGAGGAAGAGCTGCTGCGCGTTGAGCGTGGACAGCTGGCCGGTGAGAAGCTCGCCGAGCGAGCCGTCGAAGGCCAGATGCTCGTTCGCATAGGCCATGTACTCGACAGTCGGCAGCAGGAAGGCGATGCGTGCAGCCCGCCCCGGCGCCGGCAGCACCACGAAGGGCACGTATTCTTCCGCCCCCTTGGCTCTGAGCCGGGCGGCGTAGACCCCGCTCGCCACGCGCGCCGGCACTTCGCATTCGAAGTCCACCTCCCAGCCCGCGTCGTAGAGATCGTCGTCGTGAAAGTGGATGGCGCCGTACTCGTGCCGCGCGTGGCGCCAGCACATCTCCTCGCCCGAAAAATTCCACCCGGTCATGCCGCGCGCGGGCAGGTTGACGATCTCGCCGTGGCAATGATTGGAAGAACGGTCGGAGATCCTGATCGACGTGATGTCGCGCGAGAAGTCCCAGGCGCAGAGGATGTCGGGCGCGAGGCCCGCAGGCACAGCCTCGTTCCGCATGCGCTCGATCTCCAGACGATCCAGCGCGCGGCCGACCAGCCGGGGCGAATCGATCTTGCCGTTGTAGAGGCCGTCCACCCGCGTGCGGCCCCTCTGGCGCCGCTTGAAGGTGCCCGCCATGACGATCGGCGCAGTGTTGCCCAGGGCCGCAGAACCGAGATTGCGCCTCTTGGTGCCGCCGTCGTTCGCCCGCGCGTAGGGCAGGAGGGGCTCCTGATAAACGGTGACCTGGCCCGACTCGGCGTCGTAGCTGGCGGCGGCCAGATACCAGTGGCGCTCGAGCAGTGGCTTGCCGGCCGAGACCATTTCCACGGTGCCGTCCGCCATACCGAGGCGAAGCGCGACGGAGCCCGTCTCGTCGATGACGAGGGCGAAGCCGGACCGGCTGCGCGGATCCCACTTGGTGACGATGCCTTGCTCGCCCTTGCCGGGCGTGGTCGGCCAGATCATGGCCTGAACGGTGAAGCTGCCGAGTGTCTCCAGCAGCGGCCGGCTTTCCACCAGGGCGTAAGAGCCCGCATGGATTTCCTGCCGGCGCCCCTTGTGGCGCTTGCTCACCGGCGTGCGGATCGGCCGTTCCTTAAAGCCCGGCCCGGCGGGCGTGTCGTCCGCGCAGATCAGGCGCACGATGTCCGCCTGATAGGTCGGATGCTCGCAGTTGACCATGAACTTGATGGTCTCGCCCGGCCGGAC
>JAPPNV010000136.1 GCA_028818565.1 Rhodospirillales bacterium
ATCTGGTCGAGTTCACCACCTGGAAGGTGCGCGCCATCGGGCCGGCCGCCGCCGACCTCGCGCCGGCGAAGGGCGCGGCAACGGCGGAGCCGGCGGAGCCCCACGGTTCGCGCCGGGTCCACCTGCCCGGCCGCGATGCACCCGAGACGGTGCCGGTCTATCGCGGCAACGACCTCGCGCCTGGCGGCAAGATCGCGGGCCCTGCCATCGTCGAGGAAGCGACGACCACCGTCCTCGTGCCCGAGGACGCCGACGCCGTCATCGACGGGCTCGGCAACTACCGCGTGACGCTCGCATAGCCGCGTCAGGTCAAGGCTTCCGCCCGATTGCCTCGCCCCAGGAGAAGGCGGCAAAGGCGCCGGGCTCGTACATCCAGGCGTCGAGAGAGGCGCTCCACCGATCGAACTGCTCCTGGCTCGCCAGCCCGAGCTTCATCGCCGCTTCCATGGTCAGCGGCGAGAAGAACCAGCCGATAATCAGGCCACGAAGAAAGGCGAGATCGTCCGCCGTGTCGTAGGTTTCGAAGGAGGCGGATGCGCGCACGTTCACGAACCCGGCCTCGACGAGCGCGCCTTTCAGCTCGCGGCCCATCTGGGGATGGCCGCCATTGGCCGCAAGCAGCTTGAGGAACGTCGCCCAAACGGTGTCCCCGGTGATGCCGCTCAGATCGCGCGCAGGCTCAAGAAAGGACGAATCGCCGAACACCTCCCGCGCGGCGAAGAGACCACCGGGCTTCAGCACCCGCTTGACCTCGGCGAGCACGGCCTGCGTGTCGGGGGCATGGTTGAGCAAGGCGTGGCAGTGGGCCACGTCGAACGAGGCGTCTTCGAAGGGAAGGTCGGTCACATCGCCCACTTGAAAGACCGCTCTGCCGTGCCCGCCGGCCGTGGCAGCCGCGTTGGCCATCTCGATCTGCGAGGGCTCCATGTCGATGCCGTGCATCGCGCCGGGCGCGACGGCAGCCGCCAGCCCCACCGATATCGTGCCGGGGCCGCAGCCGAGGTCGAGCAGGCGCATGCCGGGGCTGAGGTACGGCAGCAGGTGGGCGGCGCAGTTCGCCGCGTTCCTGCGCTCGAGCATCTTCCGGAATTCGGGGCCGTAGCCCATGGTGTAGGTGGACGTTGCGGCATCCGTCGCGTCGTCGCGTCTCATCGATGACTCCCCGTCTGCGATTGTCGGCTTTACCGCCTTATGGCGAATGCGCGACGCTATGCAAGGAAAGCATCGCGGGTCGATGCGAATGCGCCGTGACGACGAAGGGAGAATTTCGGTGGCAAAGGCCTTGGAAGGCGCCTGTCATTGCGGCGCGATCGGCGTCGCGCTCGAGGTGGAGGACGACACGCCCCTCTCCCCGCGCCATTGCGGCTGCAGCTTCTGCCAGAAGCACGGCAGCCTCTACATCTCCGCGCCGTCAGGCCGGCTCACGATTACGCTGACGGAACCCGAGCGGGTCAGCCGCTACGCCTTCGGCCACGAGACGGCGACCTTCCTCGTCTGCAGCCGCTGCGGCGTGATCGCCGCCGCCGTCTGCGAGATGGAGGGGCGCCTCCACTCGGTCCTGAACTCGAACCTGCTGGAGCCGCCGCTCGACGTGGATCGGGCGTCCGTCCCCGTCGCGGATTACGAGGCGGAGGACATCCCCGACCGGCTCGAACGCCGCAAGCAGCGCTGGATCGGCACCGTCACCATCGTCGAGCGATAGTCGCGTTGGAGCGTGTCCGTCCTTGGCGGACGCGCGACAGGCCGCGGCTGCGGCCCGCCGCGTCAGCGGCGCCATCGCGCGCCCGCGCGCGTGGACGCGCGACGCGGAGGCGCCGGCCGGTCGCGCCGCTTGGCGCGCGGAATCGCAGGACGGCCGGCTGCCGTGAGCGAATAATTGCTAGAGTCCGGAAAGGAACTCCGCCAAGGTCGCGTTGAACTTGTCCGGATACTCCCAGAACATCATGTGGCCGCCGAAGGCTTCCACGCGCGAGTTGGGGCAGTGCTTTGCCAGGAACGGCCTGGCGGTCTCGGCCCAGTGGTCGGCGACGTAGAAGATCGACGGAATGCTCGCGTCCACCTGCTTCGCCTCTTCCAGGTAGTTCGCGAAGCACACGTCGGCGATAAGATTGGCGGCGATGAGCGGCGGCGTCGCGAGCGACTGCTCGACGATCCAGGCGGTCACCTCGGGCGACATCTCGCCTTCGATCATCACGTTGTCGGCGTACCAGATGACGACGCCGCGCTGCCCTTGCGCGGTCTGCACCCCCTGGAAGAACCCGGCGAGCGCGTCGATCGCCCCCTCGACCCAGTCGCTCTGGTCGCAGCTCATCCCGAGCGGCGGCATGTCGATGGAGACGAGCGCGCGAATACCGTCCGTGCCCCGGTTGCGGACATGGTGCCACGCGGTCAGCGATCCGGCAGACCAGCCCGCAAGCACCGGATTCTCGACCTCCAGGCGATCGAGAAGCGTGGCGAGATCGGCGGCCTGGGTGGCGTAGTTGTTGCCGTCGCTGGTCACGGTCGAGCGGC
>JAPPNV010000362.1 GCA_028818565.1 Rhodospirillales bacterium
GCCCAAGGGCGTGCTGCACACCACCGGCGGCTACATGGTCTACGCGTCGATGACCCACCAGTACGTCTTCGACTACCACGACGGCGAGACATACTGGTGCACGGCGGACGTCGGCTGGGTCACCGGCCACAGCTACATCCTCTATGGGCCGCTGGCGAACGGGGCGACCACGCTGATGTTCGAGGGCGTGCCCAACTACCCCGACGCCTCGCGCCACTGGCAGGTGTGCGACAAGCACGGTGTGAACATCTACTACACCGCGCCCACCGCGATCCGCGCGCTGATGCGTGAGGGCGATGCGCCGGTGGCGAAGACCTCGCGCGCCTCGCTCCGGCTGCTGGGCTCGGTGGGCGAGCCGATCAACCCTGAGGCCTGGCTCTGGTATCACCGGGTGGTGGGCGACGGGCGCTGCCCCATCGTGGATACCTGGTGGCAGACCGAGACCGGCGGCATCCTGATCACGCCGCTGCCGGGTGCGACGGCGTTGAAACCGGGCTCCGCCACGCGGCCCTTCTTCGGCGTGCAGCCCCTGATCGTCGATCAGGAGGGGAACGAGCTGAGCGGCGCGTGCTCCGGCCTGCTCTGCCTCGCCGATTCCTGGCCGGGGCAGATGCGCACGGTCTATGGCGACCACGGGCGCTTCATCGAGACCTACTTCTCGCAGTATCCGGGCCGCTATTTCACCGGCGACGGGGCGCGGCGCGACGAGGACGGCTACTACTGGATCACCGGCCGCGTGGACGACGTGCTCAACGTCTCCGGCCACCGCATGGGGACGGCGGAGGTGGAGAGCGCGCTGGTGGCGCACCCGGCGGTCTCGGAATCGGCGGTGGTGGGCTACCCCCACGAGATCAAGGGCCAGGGCATCTACGCCTACGTGACGCTGACCGCCGGCCGCGAGCCCAGCGAGGAGCTGCGGGGCGAGCTCAGCCGCTGGGTGCGGAAGGAGATCGGCCCCATCGCGACGCCCGACCTGATCCAGTGGGCGCCGGGGCTGCCCAAGACCCGCTCGGGCAAGATCATGCGCCGCATCCTGCGCAAGATCGCGGCCAACGAGCACGACGCGCTCGGCGATACCTCCACGCTGGCCGACCCGGCGGTGGTGGACGACCTGGTGGATAACCGGATGAACCGCGCGTGAGGCGGACGTACTGCACGCCGCAAGCGGCCCGCGATCATGGCTGATCCCACCGACATCCACGCGCTGCTCGCGCGGGGCGCGCGGGACGATATCGCGATCGCAGCGCCGGAGCGCGAGCCGCTGACCTACGGCGGCCTTCGGGACCAGATCGGGCGCACGGGCGACGCGCTCGCGCAAGCCGGGATCGGACCGGGGGACCGGGTGGCGATCGTGCTCCCCAACGGGCCGGAGATGGCGGCGGCCTTCCTCGCCACCGCCGCGCACGCCACGGCCGCGCCGCTCAACCCCGCCTACCGGGTGGACGAGTTCGCCTTCTACCTCGAAGACCTCCGCGCCAGGGCGCTGATCCTGGAGGCCGGTAGCGAAAGCCCGGCCATCGAGGCGGCGAAGCGCGTGGGCGTGCCGATCGTCGGCCTTACGCCGGAGACTGGCGCGGGCGCCGGCACGTTCACCCTCGATGCGCCATCGGGTGCGGCGACGCCGGACGATCGCAACGGCAGGGACGATGCCGCCATGGTGCTGCACACCTCGGGCACCACGTCGCGGCCCAAGATCGTGCCGCTCACCGGCGCCAACCTCTGCGCCTCGGCGCGCAACATCGCCGACTGGATCGCGCTCGAGCCGGGCGATCGCTGCCTCAACATCATGCCGCTCTTCCACATCCACGGGCTGATGGCGGGCGTGATGGCCTCGCTCCACGCGGGCGCCTGCGTGATCTGCACGCCGGGCTTCAACGCGCTCCGCGTCTTCGCCTGGCTGGACGAGATGGCGCCGACCTGGCTCACCGCGGTGCCCACCATGCACCAGGCGATCCTCGCCCGCGCGCCGCGCAACAGGGAGATCGTCGCGCGCCGCAGGCTCCGGCTGCTGCGCTCGTCGTCGTCCTCGCTGCCGGCGCCGGTGATGGGCGAGCTCGAGGCGGCCTTCGATGCGCCGGTGATCGAGTCCTACGGGATGACGGAGGCCTCCCACCAGATGACCAGCAACCCGATGCCGCCCGCCGAGCGCAGACCGGGCGGGGTGGGCATCGCCGCCGGCCCTGAGGTCGCGATCATGGACGAGGCCGGCGCGTTGCAGCAGCCGGGTGCTGTGGGCGAGATCGTGATCCGCGGCCCCAACGTCACCCACGGCTACGAGAACAACCCGGAAGCGAACGCGGCGGCGTTCTCGCACGGCTGGTTCCGCACCGGCGACCAGGGGGTGATCGACGCTGCCGGCTATCTCACGCTCACCGGCCGGCTCAAGGAGATCATCAACCGGGGCGGCGAGAAGATCGCGCCGCGCGAGGTCGACGACGTGCTGATGACCCATCCCGCCGTGGCTCAGGCGGTGGCCTTCGCCGTGCCGCACGCAAAGCTCGGCG
>JAPPNV010000419.1 GCA_028818565.1 Rhodospirillales bacterium
TCACGCTGTCCAAGGCGCTCACCGGCGGCACCATGGCGCTGGCCGCGACCGTGGCGAGCGAGCGGGTGTTCGGGGCCTTCCTGTCCGACGATGCCGACGCCGCCCTCATGCACGGGCCGACCTTCATGGCCAATCCCCTGGCCTGCGCCGCCGCCAACGCCTCTCTCGATCTGTTCGAGAGTGAGCCCCGCCTCGCCCAGGCGCGGGCCATCGAGGACCATCTCGCCGCCGCACTCGAGCGGGCGCGGGCACTGCCGGGCGTGGTGGATGTGCGGGTGCGGGGCGCGATCGGCGTCATCCAGATCGACGACATGAGCCGCATCAACTGGCTCAAGGCACGGTTCGTCGACGCCGGCGTCTGGGTCCGGCCCTTCGGCGATATCGTCTACGTCACACCCGCGCTCACCATCGACGAGGGCGACCTCACCCGGCTTACGGACGCCTTGATCGACGTGGTGACCGCCTGGTCGCGGGAGCGCTAACCCCCCGAACCATGGTGCGGTGCACAGGCTGCGGCGCTTGCATCAATGTCGCGCCGTGAAGAGCACCTTGACATGCGGCTGCCGGCCGCAGCCCGCGACACCGCCGCCGTTCGTCATCCGACGGGCCGTTGCGGGGGAGGTGCTGCGATGAACGCCCCTCGCGCCGCCGTTGCGGCCCGATCCCACTTGTCCCGCTTAATCCCACTTTGTCCCGGCGAATCCCACCTATCCCACTCAGATCCCACTTCATCCCGGCGAATCCCGCTTATCCCACTTAATCCCGCCCGATCCCGGCGAATCCCGCTAGAGCATTTCCGTCTTAGACGGAAACGCTCCCGCAGTTTATCGCTCACGGCAGCCGGCCTACGGCCGGCGCCTCCGCGTCGCGCGTCCACGCGCGCGGGCGCGCGAGGGCGCCGCGCGTCCGTCAAAGTCGGACGCGCTCTAAGACAAAGTCGTTCGAGAGTGGCGCGGGACGCGGGTCAGGCTCGGGCAAGCGATGACGAAGCCGGGCCGGGGCCGTGGTGAGAAGTGCGGGTTAGTCGAAGACGACCGACGGCAGCCAGGTGGTGAGCTCGGGAAACAGGCCGAGCACGGCGAGCGCGGCAAGCTGGATTATGACGAAGGGGATGACGCCCCGGTAAATTTCGCTGGTGCGGACCGTGCGGGGCGCCACGCCGCGCAGGTAGAACAGCGAGAAGCCGAAGGGCGGGGTCAGGAACGAGGTCTGCAGGTTCACCGCCATCATGATGCCGAGCCAGATCGGGTTGATGTCCATCTGCAGCAGCACGGGCGCGATGATCGGCACCACGACGAAGGTGATCTCGATGAAGTCGAGGAAGAAGCCGAGCGCGAACATGATCAGCATGACCACGAGCATCGCGCCGATCACCCCGCCCGGCACGTTGGAGAGCGCCTCGTGCACCATCTCGTCGCCGCCCAGGCCCCGGAACACCAGCGAGAAGAGGGCGGCGCCGATCAGGATGACGAAGACCATGGCGCTGATCTGCATGGTCGACCGCATGACCGGCACGAGCACGCCGGCGCGCCAGACCCGCCAGAGGCTCGTCCAGATCCCGTAGACCAGAAGCCCGCAGCAGATGAAGGCGGCGACGGCCGGCGCGCTGACGCCGGCCCGTGTGACGACGAGGTCGAACTGGCCCGCGAGGATCATCATCAGGATAAGCCCGCCGCCGGCGAGATAGAGCGGGGCGCTGCCGACGCTGCGCTCGAGCCTGGTGCCGCCTTCAGGCGCGAGCCGGGCGCCTGCGAGGATCAGCGAGCCCACGGCGCCCACCGCGGCGGCCTCGGTCGGGGTCGCGATGCCGCCGAGGATCGAGCCCAGAACGGCGATGATGAGCACGATCGGCGGTACCAGCGCGCGGCCCGTGCGCCGCCACACCTCGCGCCAGTCGCCGCCCAGCTCGCCGCGCGGAATCGCCGGCGCCGCCTTGGGGCGCAGCCATGCGACGACCATCAGATAGGCCATGTAGAGCGCGACGAGCACCATTCCCGGCAGCAGGGCCCCGGCGAAGAGATCGCCCACCGAGACCGGCTCCGGCGACCAGTTGCCGATGGCGCGCTGGGCATCGACGTAGGCGTTGGAAATCTGTTCCCCGAGGATCACCAGCACGATGGAGGGCGGGATAATCTGGCCCAGGGTGCCCGACGCGCAGATCGTCCCGGTCGCGAGCTTGGGGTCGTAGCCGCGGCGCAACATGGTGGGGAGCGAGAGCAGACCCATGGTCACCACGGTGGCACCGACGATCCCCGTAGAGGCGGCGAGCAGGGCGCCAACGGCAATCACCGAGAGCCCGATGCCGCCGCGCAGGCCGCCGAAGAGGCGCCCCATGGCCTCGAGCAGCTCTTCCGCCACCTTCGAGCGTTCCAGCATCACGCCCATGAAGATGAAGAGCGGCACCGCGATCAGCACCTCGTTCCACATTGCGTTGCCGAAGATGCGCTGCGGCATGGCGCGCATGAAGCTGATGTCGAAGACGC